>NZ_KV835970.1:0-19924 GCF_001838175.1 Corynebacterium sp. HMSC034A01
GGTGGCGCATTCACCCACTGACAACTCCGGTTGCGATCTGGGGTTTCACGCGGCCGTTTTTTGGGGTTTCATCGACGCGAAGCAATCCGCACATGTCCACCCCACTGACCGATCGAAATGCGATCACTTTTGCCACTTTTGCCACTTTTGTCACACGTGTCACTCGCTTAACATGTATGATTCTCCGCGACCTAGTTTCTTCCCCGAAAGGACCCCTTCCAATGCGCCGTATCGCAACCCTTGCCGCCGCTGGCCTGATGGCCGCGGCCGCCGTCACCTCCCCCGCCACCGCTCAGGCCCAGACGCAGTCGCTCGAGCTGCTCAAGCTGCTTAACGGCAACATCGCCACCGCCAACTGCGACGCCCTTCGCGTTGGCCTGACCTCCACCAACATGGTCGGCCCGGACACCACCCGCTCCCAGCTGGTCGCCAACGTGAACAACGTCGTGGGCAAGGACGCCACCCTGCGCCTCGCCTCCGCCTCCACGGTCGGCGCGCTTGCGGACCGCGCGCTGGAGTGCGGCATCGTCAAGCCGGACCCGGCCACCCCGCTGGACCAGTTCTTCGCCATGAGCTCCCAGATGTCCTCCCAGGCCAACCTGCCGGACATCCGCAACTACATCGGCGCGCTGCGCTAATTCTTCTCGGCGGCCTTGCCTTCCTCCCACAACCGGTCCTGGGTGGCTTTGTCCACGGGGCCGGTTGAGCCGTCGAAGAGGTAGGGCGCGCGGCGGCGCATCTTCTGCACGAACGCGTCGGCCACGTCGCCGAAATCGAACGCTCCGGTCTCCGACGCAATCTCGGCGTGGAACAAGATTTGGAGGAGGAGGTCGGACAGTTCGGACTTTAGATCGTCGATAGGCAACTTGTGCTCGATTGCCTGCGCGACCTCCTCAGCCTCCTCCCGCAGAAACGGCAGGAGGCTTTCGTGCGTCATGGCCTGCTCCCACTCGCCGCGGCGGCGCGCGGCATGCATCGTGCGGGTGGCCTGGAAGACCGGGTCATCGAGGCTGGCGACCTTTTCTGTTGCAGCGCCCTCCTGCTGCCAGCGCAGGACCTCCGGATCGTCCGGCTCCGTGGAAATCAGCCAGCGGTCCGGGCCGCCTTCGACGTTGAGGACCCAGCGGACGTCGACAGGCACCTCAGGCGTGAAGGCGACATCGCCGCTGATGCGGCCGGCGAGGTGGAGGGGGATGAGGGAGGGCCAGCGGGGGTCGAGAAGCAGGACGGTTGCGGTCATGGTGGGCAAGTCTAAGGGCTCTAAGATGGAGCGCATGACTCAGATTGCTGAAGCCCTCGAGACCGTCAAGCCCACCGCGCAGGACGCGCTGGGCGATTCCGTGACCTTCTCCCCCATCCGCTGGAAGACTGGGTGGCCGCACCACCTGCGCCGCGTGCCGCCGTTCCGCGACGACGCCACCGCCTCCATCACCCGCTCCGAGGTGTTCGCGTTCGGCGAGGACGTGCGTGAGTCCGGTTTTGCGCGCGAGCAGATCATCGACTTTTTGGGCGCCTGCTTCGCCTACGCCGCTGGCCAGTCCAACCAGGTGATGCAGATGCAGGCGTTTTTGCGGAACAAGGGGAACGCTTCGAAGCTGCTGGGGGCGGTGCGGAAGCTTGACGGCGTGGGTGCCGTTGACGCTTACGGTGCTTTGGTCGGCACTGGCCTGCCGCCGAAGTTCGCGTCGGCCGTGGCGTACTTCCTGGCCGGGGAGCAGGAATCGGGCTCTGGCTCTGAGTTGAAGCCGGTGATCATCTGCTCCAACCGCGCTCGTTTGGCCGGGCTGTCTTCTGACGCCGACTGGACCGCCGAGGAGTACAGCGAGTACCTAGCTGCGCTGGCTTCGGCGCGCGACGCTTACGATTCATCGCTGCCGTTGGACGCCGTCGAGTGGGCGCTGCGCGAGTTCGCCCGCCGCTCCGAGTAGGAAGAATGTGTGCGATCCGGCGAGCTCAGGGAAAACCTGAATTCGCCGGGTTTTTGTTTTTAGGTGGTCAGTGGCAGGCATATGGGTCGGTGACCGCTACACGACCGTTCCCAGGCATCGAGAAGTTCCCGATCTCGCCGCCCAAAAAGATTTACAAGCAGATTGGACTGAAATAACGATGAACTGTTTTACCGCGACTGTCGAACGCGACTCCGGCTGGTGGGTAGGCCAACTCGATCAAGACCCTGGTGTCATTGTCCAAGCGCGTCGCCTTGATCAGATTGAAGACGAATTCAAAGACGCCCTTGGACTTTTTCCCGAGCTGACCCACGATGCAGAGTCCGCCCAGATCGAACTCGCCATCGGTGGCGAAGCGGAAAAGGCGGCGCTTTCGGCACGAGACGAGCTCGAAGAGCTGCGTCGGCAAGAACACGATCAACTGGGGAAAATCGCCCAGCACGCGAAAGAACTCTCTGAACGCGGTTACAACTACCGTGACATCGCCTACCTTCTGGGCATCAGCTACGGCCGAGTCGGGCAGATTCTCAAACAGCACTCCGCAGCGTGAGGCCAATGATTGACCCGGTTCCGGAGCAGTAGCTGATGTTCCTGCCGTGGAGTGGGCGCTGCGCGAGTTCGCCCGCCGCTCCGAGTAGGGGTTTTCGGGGCGGTTTCGGGGGTTTCGCCCGAAACCGCCGCCGCTACCACGCAAACCGGCTACCTACAACCGGCTACCAGCGGTTTCTCTGCATGGTAGCCGGTTGTAAGTAGCCGGTTTCCTCATGTGGGGCGGCTCCTTCCGAAGGGCCCCACCCAACTTTTCGTCCAGCACCACTCGCCCACGGATGTGGTGTTTTCGAAATGTGGCAAATATTTGCCACATTCCAATTTCGGTATACCCGCGCCCCTAACGGTTGCCGCGGAAAGCGCGGTCGTTGAGGTCGCGGCGGGCCTGCTCGAGCGCGACGAGGTCGGAGAAGAGGGCGTTGTAAGCCTCTTCGTCGTCGGAAGGCCGCATGCGCTGGAGCTGCGACTTCAGCTGCGCGATCTGCTGGCCCACGCGGGTTTCCTGCAGGCGTGAGAGCACGGAGTCGGCGTATTCGTAGAGGTCGTCGGCGTGGATGGGTTCGACGGCCAGCTCGGAGACGAAGTTGCGGCCGGCGTAGTCGCGCATCTCGCCGGCGACCGCGGCGAGGAAGTTCGACGCGTCGGGGGCGCCAGCGGCGGCGCTGTCGGGGGTGGCGCCAGGTGCGGAGCCGTCCGAGCCCGGAGCACTCGCGGCAGCAGCTGCCGCCCCGGCGCGGGCGCAGCCGCCGGCGGCGGTGATGGCCTCGCGGACCTGGTGGTACGCGTCGTGGGTGAAGGCGTCCGGGTTGATGCCGTCGAAGTAGTTGCCCGCCGCGGCCGGGTGCTGCAGGGCCAGCTTCAAGGCCTCGCGCTGGGGCCACAGCACTGGGTCGTCGGGGCGCGGCGGGATGAGGATCTCGGACTGCGCGCCGGAGCTGTCCGGGCCAACGGCCGCGCCAGCGCCACCGCCGACGCCGCCACCGGCGGCACCAGCGCCAGCGGCGCGCGCCGGATCCTTCGGCGCGCGCTTCTGCTTCTTCGGCTTCTTGGCCTCGGCGCGGACCTGCTCCAGCACCTCGTCCGGGTTCGGCCAACCGACCCAGCCGGCGAGGCGGCGGGCGTACTCCTGCTGGAGCACTTTGTCGGAGATGGTGGCGACGACGGGGACGGTGCGTCGTAAGGCTTGCACGCGCCCCTCGGCGGAATCCAACGAGTAGTCCTGCAAAAGCGACTCGATGACGAACTCGTACACCGGCACGCGGCTGGCCACGAGGTCGCGCAGGGCGCCGTCGCCACGCGCGAGGCGCAGGTCGCAGGGGTCCATGCCGTCGGGGGCAACCGCGACGAAGGACTGGGCGCCGAACTCGGCATCGTTCTCGAAGGCGCGCATGGCGGCCTTGCGGCCGGCCTCGTCGCCGTCGAAGGTGTAGATCAGCTCGCCGCGGAAGAAACTGTCGTCGAGCATGAGGCGGCGGATCAGGCTCATGTGGTCGCCGCCGAACGCGGTGCCGCACGTCGCCACGGCAGTGTCCACGCCCGCGGCGTGCATCGCCATCACGTCCGTGTAGCCCTCCACCACCACCGTCTGGTGCTTCTCCGCGATGTTCTTCTTCGCCTTATCGATGCCGAAGAGCACCTTGGATTTGTGGTACAGCAGCGTGTCCTGGGTGTTGATGTACTTGCCCAGGCGGTCGTCCTCGAACAGCTTGCGGGCGCCGAAGCCGATGACGTTGCCGGCGGTGTCCTTGATCGGCCAGATCAAACGGCCGCGGAACTTGTCGATCGGCCCGCGTTTGCCCATCGAGGACAGGCCGGCGTCGATAAGCTCCTGCACCTCAAAGCCCTTGCGCAGCAGGTGCTTCGTCATCGGGTCCCACGCGTGGGGCGCGTAGCCGCATTCGAAGTCGTAGATGAGCTCGCGGGAGAAACCGCGCTTGAGCAGCATCTCGCGCGCCGGGGCGGCATCCTCGGTCTCCAACTGCTCGCGGAAGAACTCGTGCGCCGCCTTGTTCGCCGCCAGCAGGCGTTGGCGCGTGCCGCGGTCCACCTTGCGCGCGCCCGTGGAACCGCCCTGGTAGTTGATGTGGTAGCCGATGTGGTCCGCCACCGCCTCCACCGCCTCAGGGAAGCTCAGCTGCTCCATCTCCATGAGGAAGCTGAACACATCGCCGCCCTTGCCCGTGGAAAAGCAGTGGTAGTAGCCGTGCGCGGGGCGGACGTGGAAACTCGGGGTGCGCTCGTCCTTGAACGGGCTCAGGCCCTTCAGCGAGTCGTGACCGGCAGGTTTGAGCTGCACGTACTCGCCGACAATCTCGTCGAGCGGCGCGCGCTGACGGATAGCCTCAATGTCGCTATCCGGAATTCTGCCCCTAGCCATGGCGCTCACTCTAGCGCGTGGCACGATATTGCCCATGAAGCGCCTATCCGTCCTGCTCCCGTGCCTGTTTTTGAGCAGTTGCCTATCGACGCCACCTCCGGTCGAGCCTGCGTCTTCTTCGGGGCTGCCCCCATGCGCCTCGCTTCCCGACGAAGCCTGGGACACCGTCGACCTCATCGAAGCCGGCGGCCCATTCCCCCACCCCGACAACGACGACCGCCGCTTCGGCAACTACGAACGCATCCTGCCCGAACAGCCGCGCAACTACTACCGCGAGTACACCGTGGACACCCCGGGCGTGCACCACCGCGGGGCGCGCCGCATCGTCACCGGCGGTGGGGCGGACGGCCACGTCGACGAGTGGTTCTACACCGCCGACCACTACGAATCCTTCTGCGAAATGGAGGTCAACTAATGCCCGCAGTGTTTGTGATGCGCCCGGTGCGCTCAATCGAGGACCTCGGCGCCGCCATCATCGCCGCTGCCTACGGCGCCGCAGATTCCCGCCCGGTGCCGCGCAACCTCGACGCGCTGGCCGACCTTTTGCGCGAGACCCGCGTGACACGTGTGGTGGTGACGGATTGGGGGATGCCTGAGGCGTCGATAGGCGGGCTGCTCGAAGTCCTCACCGACGAAGGCGTCGAGCTCGCCCACTAGACCCCCGCGGGCCAGAGTCTGGGGTAGGTATATGCGCGTTGGCCCGCGTCGCACAAAACCCAAATTCGATCGTCCTGCGATTGCCGCAGATGGCAGCATTTTGCGCATTTCAGTGCACAAAGCGGTGCGGAGTTCAGGTTTTGGCGAGAAACCTGAACTCGGGTGGGGTAGACAAAGGGCATGGGGAAAACATGGGAGTGGGGAAAGCTCGTTGACCAGGATGTCCAGGAGCTGCGGCAGCGATACCTCCGCGAACGAGTTCAGGTTTCTCGCAAGACTGTCTGGCGCGAGGTACCGCATCTGATTCAGGTGTCGAGGCGGAGTGCCGTCGATAGGCAATGGTTCCGCGAGCTCGGGCTCAAACGCCAATTCGTAGTCCGTGGGGTTGCCGCGTCGCGGGATTCGCGCAAAGCCGTGCTCCTCGGGGAGTTCGCCGCGGCGCAGTGGGGCATGTGGTTTGTTGCACCGAAAGACCATGACGTGCAGTTCGCGCTGCCCTCAGGCCACCTCCCGCCAAAAAGCTCGCTCCCCGTCAGTACCAAGTTCAAGGCGTTCAAGACACCGCCCGCGGAAACCGCGGAACTCGACGGCGTCCGCGTCACACACCCGCTGCGGACCTACGTCGATTTCTGCCGCATGCAAAAAGTCGTCAATGCTCGGCTCGCAATCGGGTGGCTGCTGCGCCACGGCTTCACGGCCGACGAAATCTCCGACTACGCCGACAGTTTCGACGGCTCAATTCACCCGCGGCGCAGGCGCCTCGCAGCCGTGTTGCCGTACCAGGTGCCACAACTGGAGACGTTTCCGTACCTGCTCGCGCATTCGCTTCTCGACGACTCCCGCGTCAGCGTCCGCACCCACTGCGAACTCGACCGCATGGGTTTTGCCACGTTGCTCGCCGGAAACGACTTGGTGATTCTCATCGACGAGGATCCCTACTGGCGCGCACTCGAATCCGAGCCTGATGGGCTCAGGCTTGCCCATAACCGACGTAAGCGTGAGCGCTGGGAGGCTGCCCGAGGGTTCCGGAAGTTGTACTTCACCGCGGAGGAGATTGAGGGCGCCCCAAACTCGTTCGTCAGCGAAGTGCTTGGCGCGACGCACCTCCGCGACCGGGGGCTGGTCTACTAGCCCGGCGTTATGCGCGCGCACCTCCAATATGCGCGTGGAGTTTTGTCGCTGAAAGCCTGAACTCGCTCCCAGATGGGACCGTGCTGTCCGCTACTTCCGCCCCACCTGCAACAGATTCGAGCCGGGAATTCAGGTTTATGCGAAAAACCTGAGTTCGCGGTCCTGCGCGCAGGCAAGTGGAGACGACCACCTGCGTGAATGCAACGCCGGATTCAGGTTTTCTCCGACACGACCCAATCCGACACCCCCTACCCCACCCATCCACGCCACCCCGAGCCGAGCGCCGAAGAATAAAACCCCCTGAGAAACACCTAGGAAAGTGTCGTGTGCCATAATCCCAACAACTGTGACACAGACCATGTGAAGCACGACACGATCGGAGAAGACCCATGAGCTCGCTCATCCTGGTGCTCATCGGCCTGGCGATGATGGCCGCCGGCTACCTGCTGTACTCCAAATTCCTGGGCAAACGCGTCTACCAACTCTCGGACGCGTACACCACCCCGGCGCACACGATGGAGGACGGCGTGGATTTCGTCCCCACGAACAAGTACGTCCTGTGGGGCCACCACTTCACGTCCGTGGCGGGCGCGGCACCGATCATCGGCCCGGCCGTCGCGGTGATCTGGGGGTGGGTGCCGGCGTTTTTGTGGGTCACGCTCGGCACCGTGTTCTTCGCGGGGATGCATGACTTGGGGGCGCTGTGGGCGTCGCAAAGGCATCGCGGACAGTCGATCGGCACGCTGTCGGGCCGCTACATCGGCGCGCGCGGGCGCAACCTGTTCCTCGTGGTGATCTTCCTGCTGCTGCTCATGGTGAACACGGCGTTCGCGGTGGTCATCTCCAACCTGCTCATCTCCACGCCGACGGCGGTGATCCCGACCTGGGGCGCGATCGTCGTCGCGCTGTTGATCGGCCAGGCCATCTACCGCTTCAACTGGAACCTGCCACTGGTGTCCGTCGTGGGTGTCGCGGCGCTGTACGGTCTGATGATCCTGGGCGACCAGTTCCCGCTCGCCCTGCCGGAGACGATGCTGGGCATCCCGGACCGCGGCTGGTGGATCATCTTCCTGTTCACTTACGCGTTCGTCGCCTCGCTGCTGCCGGTGTGGGTGCTGCTGCAGCCGCGCGACTACATCAACGGCCTGCAGCTTTTCGTGGGCCTGATCATCCTCTACGGCTCGTTCTTCATCGTGCGGCCGGAGGTTGTGGCGCCCTCGCTTCGCGACGCCGTCCCCGACGGCACCCCCGGCATCTTCCCCCTGCTGTTTGTCACCATCGCCTGCGGCGCGATCTCGGGTTTCCACGGCGTCGTCGCCTCGGGCACGTCGTCGAAGCAGCTGGATAAGGAGACGGACGCGCGGTTCGTCGGCTACTTCGGCGCGGTCGGCGAGGGCCTGCTGGCGCTCGGCACGATCGTGGCCACCACCTCCGGCTTCAAGACGCTCGCGGACTGGGAGAACATCTACTCCGAGTGGAACGCCGGCGGCGTCGACGCGTTCATCCAAGGCGGCGGAGAGCTGATGAACACCGGCCTGGGCATCCCCACTTCCCTGTCCGCGACGATCCTGGCCACCATGGCCGTGCTGTTCGCCGCCACCACCATGGACTCCGGCATCCGCCTGCAGCGCCTCGTGGTCGCGGAGATGGCGGAGCTGGCCGGCGTGAAGCTCTCCGGCCTGGTGGCCACCGTCATTGCGGTCGGCTGCGCGATGGGCCTGACGTTCTCCATGGGTCTGGACGGCTCCGGCGGCATGCTGATCTGGCCGCTGTTCGGCACCACCAACCAGCTCATGGCGGGCCTGACGCTGGCGATCGTGGTGATCATCCTGACGCAGCTGCGCCGCCCGACCTGGCCGGTGCTGATCCCGCTGGTGTTCGTCACCGCGATGTCGCTGTGGGCGGCGGTGCTGCAGCTGCGCACGTTCCTCGAGGCGGGCAACTGGCTGCTGCTGGTGCTGGACGTGATCATCATCTGCTGCGCCATCTGGGTCATCGTGGAGGCGTTCACGGCGATTTCGAAGGCGCGCAAGGCACCGGCTGTGACCTGGCGCGACGATGAGACGATTCCGGGTGAATTGGCGGATGCGCGAACGTCTTAAAGCAATTGCTCGGGGCCTCGACGAGTTTTACAAGGCCCCGTACCGCCGCGAATTCGCCCGCGCCGCGCGCGAGGAGGACGACCTGTTCACCCTGCTAGTCGCCTCGGAGACGCTCGGCATCCCCAACCCCGCAAGCTTCTACACACTCGAACTCATGCCATTGCTTTACGACGAATTCCACGCCTGGCACACCCGCATGGGCATGGATCGATCCCCGCTGGACGGCGTGCGATGCTGCTAAAGCCCGCGCCCGTGATGTTCTTCGGCGGCAAAGGCGGGGTGGGCAAAACCACCGTCTCCGCAGCGTGCGCGGTACGCCTTGCCGAGGCCAGCCGGCGAGTGCTGTTGGTGTCCACCGACCCGGCGCACAACCTGGGCCACATCTGGGCCGCGAAGCTTTCCGACGAACCCACGCCCCTCGAGCCCAGCTTGGACGTGGTGGAGCTCGACCCCACCGCGACAACCGAGCGGCACCTCGCCGAGGTGGAGCGCTCCATGCGCGCGATGATGCCGGAGCGCATGCACCCCGAGATCCGCCGCCACCTGGACCTGGCGCGGCACTCGCCCGGCATGCATGAGGCGGCGATGCTGGAGGCGGTGGCGGAGCTCGTCGATAGGCCTGGCTACGACCACATCATCTTCGACACCGCACCCTCCGGCCACACCTCACGCCTGCTCGCGCTGCCGGAGCTGATGGCCGCGTACACCGGCGGGCTGATGCAGCGGCGCGAGCAGTCCGACAAGTTCTCCCGCGCCGTCCGCGGCCTCGGCGGCACGGCCGATGATCCAGTCGAGCGCCGCAACCAGGAAATCCGCGCCACACTGCTGCGCCGCCGCCGCAAGTTCGAGCGCCTGCGCGACATCCTCACCGACCCCGCGGCCTGCGCGTTTCACATCGTGCTCACCGCGGAGCGCCTCCCGGTCCTCGAGAGCATCGAGCTTTACGACGACCTCACGTCCAACAGCATCCGCGTCCCGGGTCTGGTGGTCAACCGCCGCAGCCCCCTCGACGCCGGCGAGTTCATGGCCTCGCGCCGCGCCGTGGAAGACTCCGCGCTGAAGCTCCTCGACTCGCGGCTTCCCGACGTCCCCCGCGTCGAGCTGCCCTGGCTCCCCGGCGAGATCGGCACCCGCGCCGCGCTCGCCGCCATCGCCGAGCGGTTGTAGACCTCCGCGAACTGCGCTGCTCTTCCCTTCTCTCGGCTCGCTCCGGCCTACGTGCGCCGGTTACATATATGCCGATTGAGTTCCGTCGAGAAAAACCTGAATTCACGGTGGCGACAACATATAAGGGTTGCCCACCCAGCCTCTCCAGCACCACGAGACCACACTCGTTTCCGCGAATTCGGGTTTTCCTCGAAATCCTGAATTCGCGTCGTGCAAAGGTGAAGGCCAGGGTGCTGACCAGGCCGGATGCTCGGAGTTCTTGAGGAAGTGCGGCGTTAAGTTCAGGTTTTCGGTGACACTTGTCGGTGCGCTATACCCCTACATCCTCGAGTGGGGTGCGCCGGGGGCGGGGCGCAGCGGTTGCGGCGGCCGAGGCCGCGACCCAGCTGGCCCTAGAAGTACCCCTCGAAGGCGGCGGCCTTCTTCGCGGTGCGCTCGAGGCGCGACTCGGTCATGGACGCGATCTGGTCCACGATCACCCGCTCGCGCTCCAGGTCCGTCTCGGCGGCGGTGAACCACGCCTGGAACATCGTGTCCAAGCTGCCCGGCGCGCCAGCGCGGAGGTACTCGTGGACGCGGTAGATGCGGTCGCGCTGCCGGTCCTGGCGCGCCTGGTGGGACGGCTGGTCCATCACGTAGAGCACGGCGACGGTCTTGAGCAGGCGCACCTCGGCCTCCACGTCCGGCGGGACGACCAGGCGCCCGTGCTGGCGGCCCAAGCCGGGGCCAGGTGCGTCGGAGGCCGCAGCGCCAGAAGCGTCCATGAGGGCACGGTTGCCGTCGTCCTCGCGGGTGGCGCGGGTGACGGCGCCGACGTAGCGTCCCACCAGCTGCGACGTCAGCGCCTTCAGGCCCGTCCACGCGCTAAGCGTGTAGTCGAACTCGGCAGCCGCGGCGATGGCGGGCAGGGAGCGCAACCTGTCGGCGGCGTCGACCAAAGAATCGGCGTCGCCACCGAACGCCGCCGCACCCTTCTCGGCCAGGGCGGCGAGCTCCACGAAGTCCCACAGCACCCGCAGGGAGACGCGCCCGGAGACGATGCCGTCTTCGACGTCGTGGACGGAGTAGGCGATGTCGTCGGAAAAGTCCATCACCTGCGCCTCCATCGGCGGCGCCCCATCTTCATGCCCGAGACGCAGCCATGCCAACACGCCAGCGTCCTCGTCGTAGGCCGAGTACTTCCGGTTCACCGAACCGTCCGCGTTCGTGCGCGTCAGCGGGTACTTCACGGCCGCGTCCAACGATGCGCGGGTGAGGTTGAGGCCGAAGGACGTGCCGTCGATAAGCACTTTGGGCTCCAGGCGCGCAAGGATCCGCAACGTTTGAGCGTTGCCCTCGAAGCCGCACGGCGCGACCTCGTCGAGCGCGACTTCGCCGTTGTGGCCGTACGGCGGGTGCCCGATGTCGTGGGTGAGCCCGGCCATCTCGCACAGGTCGGGGTTTAAGCCCAGGCCCTCGCCGATGCCGCGCGAGATCTGCGCGACCTCCAGCGAGTGCGTCAGGCGCGTGCGCGGGGTATCGCCGTCGCGCGGACCCACCACCTGGGTCTTGTCGGCGAGGCGCCGCAGCGCCGCGGAATGCAGCACGCGGGCGCGGTCGCGGGCGAAATCCCCGCGCGAATCCGGGGCGAGTTGCGCGCCCTTCGGCGCCTCGTCGGCGCGGCGCTGCGTATCGGCGGCGTTGTAAACGTACACGTCGCGCTACCCTAGTCGGCATGACTAGCCGTTACTTGCGCATCCTCGCCGTGTCTGGCGGCCTTTTTGCCGCCGCCGCACCCAGCTTTGCGACGGAAGCTCCGCCCACCCTCATTCAGGCCCAAGCCGCCGCCACCAAGGCATCCCTCGAGCCGGGTCGGCTGACAAAGCCGGTGACCGACGACGCCGCAGTGCTCTCCGCCGGCGAACTGGCCGAGATCGAAGGCGCGATCCAGGAGGTCAGCAAGTCCCAGGGCAAGTCCGTGCGCGTGGTGTTCCTGCGCTCCTTCGGGCAGTACACCCCGCCCGAATGGGTGGACAAGGCCGTCGCGGCGAACGGCTCCAACACCGCCGTGCTGGCCATCTCGCCGGACGAGCGGCTGTATAACGTCGGCGGCGGCGAGGAGTGGACGCAGTCCGAGATCGACCGCATGAACGACGCCGCGTATGCGCAGCTGTCCGAGATGAACTGGTCTTCGGCCGCGTTGAATGCGGTGAATGCGGTGGCGGGCGGGAGCTCGTCGTCAGGCGATGGCGCAGGCTGGCTCGCGGGTGGCCTGGGTGTGGCCGCGCTGGCGGGCGGCGGCGTGTACGCGGCGACGCGCAAGGGCACGAAGAAGCAGCAGGCCAAGCAGATCGAATCCGCGAAGGCCCTCGACCCGGCGGACACCGATTCGCTCGGGCGCCTGCCCACGCCGACGCTGGAGGAGGTCGCGCGCGACGCGCTGGTCTCCGCCGACGACTCCATTACCCAGGGCAAGCAGGAGCTCGAGCTGGCCACCGCCGAGTTCGGCGCGGACCGCGTACGCCCGTTCACCTCCGCGATGAACGAGGCCACCACCACCCTGCAGCGCGCGTTTGCCACGCACCAAAAGCTTTACGACGCCATCCCCGAAACCGAGCCCGAAAAGCGCGCGATGCTGGTGGACATCATCTCGTCTGCGGGCCGCGCCGAGCAGGCGCTTCGCGACAAGACCACCGAATTCAACGAGATGCGCGGCGTGCTCATGCGCGCGCCCGAGGAGGTGGAGAAGGTGCTTGCGCGCACCGTGGACATCCGGGCGCGCCTGGAGCCCGCCCGTGCGACGTTGGCGCAGCTTAAGGGCGAGTACCCGGCGCAGATCCTAGAGTCCATCGTGGACAACGTGGACCTCGCCGAAGCGTCGCTGGACGAGGCCGAAAAGGCCCTCGGCGAGGCGCGCTCGCTGGCGGACAAGCCTGCCGGGCGCCAGGGCGCACTGCTGGACACGCTGGCCGCCGCCACCCGCGCCGTCAACGTCTCCGACACCAACCTCGCCGCCATCGAGCACGCCGAGGACAACATCCGCGCCGCGAAGGCCAACCTGCCCGCGCTGATTTCGGAGATTCGCGGCGAGCTGCGCGAAATCGAGCAGGTCAAGGGGGCTCGTGCGCAGGGCGCGCCTATCGACGTCACTTCGCTCGACACCGTTTCCGCCAAGGCCCAACGCATGCTGGGCGAAATCGGCGACCGCGACCAGTCCGACCCCCTGGCCCTGTACCAGGAACTGACCAGTATGGACGCCGAAATCGACGCCGCCCTGGACCGCGCGAAGGGCATCGCCGGCGACCAGTCCCGCGCGCTGCAGCTTTTCGACCAGCAAATGCAAGTCGCCGGCGCCCAAATCCAGCGCGCCGAGGACCTGATCCTGTCCCGCGGCCGCATCATCGGCTCGCACGCGCGCACCCTGCTGGCGGAGGCGAAACGCCAGTACGCGCAGGCCCACCAGCTGCGCGTGCGCGACACCCGCGCCGGCATCGACGCCGCCCGCGCCGCCACCGACACCGCGCGGCGTGCCGAGGCCGCCGCGAACGACGACCTGCGCCGCTACCAGGCCCAGCGCAACCGCCAGACCGCCGACTCGCTGGCCAGCGCCGTGCTGTGGGGCTCGGTGCTCTCCGGCGGTTTCGGCGGAGGCGGCGGTTTCGGCGGGGGCGGTGGCGGAGGCTTCGGCGGGGGCGGAGGCGGCGGCTTCTCTGGCGGGCGCCCCTCCAACCGCGGCGGCACCTTCTAGGACAAACCCAGAGCAACAAACCCAGAGTATGGCCCAAAAGCGGGCATACTCAGGAGGGCTTGCTCAGGGTTTGCGGGAATACGCGGCGGCGTTGCGCGGGCGCTCAGTAGCGCGTGCGGCGTGCGGGCGCGTCGACGAAGGTCAGCGCCCAGGACATGAACGCGAGGTCAACGAGCTGGATCTCGTCGAACCCGTCGGCGCGAAGGGTCGGCTCCGCCACGTCCACGCCCAGCTCGCCGGAGGGGAAACCGCGGGTCACGGCGATGAGCTCGCCAGCGCCGTCACGGATCTCGCGCTTCGGGGTGACCGCGCCCGACAGCAGATCAAAGCCCGAGCGGTTCAAGGTGTAGCGGCGGCCGGCGCAGTCCGCGGCGTAGCGCGACACCGTGAACCCGGCCTTGCGTAGCAGGTACTCCTCCGACGTCGAAACGTCGAAGGCGCGGAACTTCGCCGGGTTGTCGGACGCGATGCGCAAAACGGTCTCGCCCACCGTGATCGTGTCGGGGGTGGAATGGGCGACGGACCTTTGGTCGTCGATAAGCGAGGCTCCCTGCCAAATCACAGCACAGCCACCACCACAACAAACAGCGACAAAAACACCAGCGTGGCAATCAACGCGGTGGAATTAGCCATCTTGCGCGCCTCCAGCACGCAGCGCGTCAGCCACGCCAGGCCCGCAACCTGCACGGGCGGCAACTGCGTCTCGCCCTCGAACTCGAGGATGGCCTTGCGCACCCCGTTGTGGTCCTGGGTGAACTGGGCGACTTTCTCGCCGTCCGGGCCCTCGACCACCCAGTTCTTGGACGTCTCCGGGATCAGGGCGTACGGGGTGCCGCCCACGACCGCGTCGATGCGCTTCGCGCGCTTCAAACTGTCGGAGGTGCGCACGATCTCCTCGCCGCCGCACGTGGCCAGCGCGCCCGACTCGGCGTGCGCCGTCAGATCCCAACTCTGACCGCACACAATCGCGCGGTCGTGCTCGAACACGCCGAGGACGTCCGGGCCGTCCTCCGCCAAAAGCTTCGGCGCGTCCCGGTTCGAGCGGTCCCAGCTCACATAATGCATGAGCGAGAATCTAGCAGCCGATCAGGCGGGCGGCCAGGTAAGACTCCAGCTCCGCCAGCGGCACGCGCTCCTGCTCCATCGTGTCGCGCTCGCGCACGGTGACGGCCTGGTCCTCCAGGGTGTCGAAGTCGTAGGTGACGCAGAACGGGGTGCCGGTCTCGTCCTGGCGGCGGTAGCGGCGGCCAATCGCGCCGGAGGTATCAAAGTCGACGTTCCAGTGCTGGCGCAGTGTCGCGGCGAGTTCCTCGGCCGGGCCGGACAGCTCCGGCTTCTTCGACAGTGGCAGCACCGCCACCTTCACCGGGGCGAGGCGGCGGTCCAGGCGCAGCACGACGCGGGTGTCGGTGCCGCCCTTGGCGTTGGGGGCCTCTTCCTCGTCGTAGGCGTCGATGAGGAACGCCATCATCGCGCGGCCCAGGCCTGCGGCCGGTTCGATGCAGTACGGGATCCAGCGCTCGCCTGCCTCCTGGTCGAAGTAGCTCAGGTCCTCGCCGGAGGCCTCGGCGTGGGTGCGCAGGTCGTAGTCGGTGCGGTTGGCCACGCCTTCAAGCTCGCCCCACTTGGAGCCGGTGAAGCCGAAGGCGTACTCGATGTCCACGGTGCGCTTGGAGTAGTGGCTGAGCTTTTCTTCCGGGTGCTCGTAGAGGCGCAGGTTGTCCGGGTTGATGCCCAGGTCGACGTACCAGTTGTAGCGGTTGTCAATCCAGTACTCGTGCCACTTCTCGTCCTCGCCGGGTTTGACAAAGAACTCCATCTCCATCTGCTCGAACTCGCGGGTGCGGAAGATGAAGTTGCCCGGGGTGATCTCGTTGCGGAAGCTCTTGCCGGTGTTCGCGATGCCGAACGGGGGCTTCATGCGTGACGACGTCATCACGTTCTTGAAGTTCACGAAGATGCCCTGCGCGGTCTCCGGGCGCAGGTAGTGCAGGCCCTCCTTATCGTCCACCGGGCCCAGGTAGGTTTTCATCAGACCGGAGAACGCCTTCGGTTCGGTCCAGTTGCCGGGCTGTCCGGTTTCGGGGTCGTTGATGTCCGCCAGGCCGTTTGCCGGCGGGTGGCCGTGCTTTTCCTCGTAGGCTTCGAGGAGGTGGTCGGCGCGGTAGCGCTTGTGGGTGTACAGGGACTCCACGAGCGGGTCGGTGAACACCTCGACGTGGCCGGAGGCTTCCCACACGCGGGTGGGCAGGATGACGGAGGTGTCCACACCGACGGTGTCGCGGCGGGATTGCACCATGTGCTTCCACCACTGGCGCTTGAGGTTTTCCTTCAGTTCCACGCCGAGGGGGCCGTAGTCCCACGCGGAGCGGGTGCCGCCGTAAATTTCACCTGCCGGGTACACCAGTCCGCGGCGCTTGCACAGGTTAACGACGGTCTCAATCTTTGATGCGGGCATCAACATCTCCTGGTGGGAAAGTGCGTGCAAATTACGGTCAACAGCATAGCCCGCCTTACGACGCCTCCGGTTACCCGCCCAGTTTGGACATAAGTCCCACTCTGTTGGGGCGTTCTTGTATTCTGAAAAACAACTGTTTCCCATTGGTGCTGAGGAAAGGGGACGCCGTGAGCGAACGCTTCCCGTTGGCGGACCTTCCAAAGCTGGCGGATGAGGATATAGACCGCACAGCTGCGCTTGTGAAAGTGTTGGACTCGAAGACCCGCCTGGAGATTCTCCTGCTGCTGGCCGAGGAGGAGATGGTCGTCCATCAGCTGGTCACCGAGTTGAACAAGTCGCAGCCGCTGATTTCCCAGCATTTGCGGGTGCTGCGTTCGGCGGGGTTGGTGTCGTCGTCGCGCAAGGGCCGCGAGGTGCTCTACGCGCTGGCCCAGCCGGACATCATCGGCATCATCCACGAGTTGGCATCGCTGGAAACGCTCACCGAGGCCCAGGACGAGCTGGCCGAGCTGCGCAAGCGCAAGCGCGGGCAGTCTCACCAGAGCGCGGGCGGCTCCATCGGCGCGGCGATCATCGACCCGCCGGCGGACGTGCGCCCCGCAGCGGATCCTGGCCTGGCGCCACAGACGCCAAAACCTGTCCGGGACTAGGTAGACTGCAATGGTATGACGCAAACGAACCGCCGAGGGCAATCGCGCCCCGTGCCCAAGCTGGGCCCGCGAATGACGCGCCAGCGCGCCGCCGTCGTGGAGACGCTGCGGGGGCTGGACAAGTTCGCGTCCGCGAAAACCATCCATGAGCAATTGCTTGCCGACGGCGCGTCCGTCGGCCTCACCACCGTCTACCGCACCCTGCAATCGCTCGCCGATGTCAAAGCCGTGGACGTGCTGCAGTCCCCCGACGGCGAAACCCTCTACCGGGATTGCCTGTCCGGCCACCACCATCACCACCTGGTGTGCACCGAGTGCGGCCGCAGCGAGGAAATCGAGGGCGGGCCCGTGGAGAAGTGGGCCGAGGTCGTCGCCTCGCACTACGGCTACGAGTTGGTCGGCCACGACGCCGAAATCTACGGCGTGTGCCGCGCCTGCCAGGCCAGGCGCTAGCTATCGAATTTGTCCACCGCACCGCCGAAGCGGCGGTCGCGCTTGGCGTACTCGATCACCGCGTCCCAGAGGTCTTGTTTGGTGAAGTCCGGGAACAGCACGTCCTGGTACACCATCTCCGCGTACGCGGACTGCCAGATGAGGAAGTTCGACGTGCGCTGCTCGCCCGACGGGCGCAAAAACAGGTCCACATCCGGCATGTCCGCGCGGTACAGGTAGCGGGCGATGGTTTTTTCGTCGACGGAGGACACCTGGGCGTCGATAAGCTTCTGCACCGCATCCGCGATCTCCGCGCGCCCGCCGTAATTGACGCACATAGCAAGCGTCAGGCCGGTGTTGTGTTTGGTCAGCTCCTCGGCGACCTCGAGCTCCTCGATGACGCTGCCCCACAGCTTCGGGCGGCGCCCGCACCACACCACGCGCACGTTCTTGGCGTGCAGCTCATCGCGCTGGCGGCGCAGCACCTCGCGCGTGAAGTTCATGAGAAAGTGCACCTCGGAAGGGCTGCGCTTCCAGTTCTCCGTGGAAAACGCGTACGCCGAGAGCCACTCCACGCCGCCGAGCTCGATGCACCCGTCGACGGCGTCCATGAGCTTCTCCTCGCCCACCTTGTGGCCCTCGGTGCGCTTCAGGCCGCGGCTTTGCGCCCAACGGCCGTTGCCGTCCATCACCAGCGCGATGTGCTTCGGGATGAACTTTGTGTCAATCTTCGGTGCGCCCATGGGCGTCAATTATGCCTGCTCCATAATCTTGAAGCTTTTCAGCCCGGCTTCCAGGTTGAATTGCAGGT
Source organism: Corynebacterium sp. HMSC034A01 (assembly GCF_001838175.1). Taxonomy (NCBI): domain Bacteria; kingdom Bacillati; phylum Actinomycetota; class Actinomycetes; order Mycobacteriales; family Corynebacteriaceae; genus Corynebacterium; species Corynebacterium sp. HMSC034A01. Next base: position 18,008 of record NZ_KV835970.1, read on the forward strand.
GCGCCACCGTTGCGCGGTGAATCTGCGCCACGCGTATCGACGGCACTTCGCTGCCCCTCTCCATCAGCCACATCTCGTGCAACGTCTCGGGGTGGACGTGCATGGACCCCGGCGGGCGGCAGTTGTTGCACACCGCCCCGCCGACGGTGGCGTTGAACGCCTTGTGCGGGCCGGGCGCGCCGCAGTTCGCGCAGTTGAACAGGCTTAGCCCCCAGCCGGCGTGCTCGGTGGCCTGGAGGATGAACGCGTCGAGGACCATCGTGGGGTGCTGGTCCGTCTGCAGTTGTTTCAGCGCGTCTTGGACCAGCGCGAACAGGGTGGGGTCGGCTTCCTCGAAGCTGAGTTTTTCCGCCGTTTCCATCACCGCGCAGGCGGCGGCGTAGCGGTCGAAGTCGTCGATGATGCGGGCGCCGAAGTAGGTGACGGTGTCGGCGGATGCGATCGTCGAGAGGCCTCGGCCCGGGTAAATCAGCGCGTCGACCTCCACGAACGGCTGCAGGCGGGAGCCGAAGCGGCTCTTCGCCTTGCGCACCCCCTTGGCCACGCCGCGGACCAGGCCGTGGTTCTTGGTAAGCAGGACCACCACCCGGTCCGCCTCCCCGAAGTCGTAGGTCCGCACGACGAACGCGCGGTCGCGCCAGTTCGGGCGCGCGGCCTTAGAAGCCAAGCCGGCCCAGCGCCTTCGGGTCCTGCTGCCAGTTCTTCAGCACCTTCACGCGCACGTCCAGGTACACGTTCTGCCCGGTCAGCTCGATGATCTGCTTGCGCGCCCGGTGCACGATACCGCTGAGGCGCCGCCCGTCCGGGCCCTCGATGATGCGTTTCTGGCCCGGGCGCTCCAGGTAGAGCACGGCGTAAATTTTGACGCGGCGGTCCTCCTGGATCATTTCGTCGATTTGGACGGCGACGGAGTGTGGCAGCTCGTCGCGAAGCCCCTGCAGCGCCTCCTCGCGGATGAGCTCCGCGATGCGCGTCTCCATGTCCTCGTCGGTGGTGTGGTCCTCGGGGTAGAAACGGGGGCCTTGCGGGAGCTTATCGACGAGCACGTCCAGCAGCGTATCCACCTGAATCTGCTGCGTGGCCGACACCGGCACCAGCTCCGCGTCTTGGCCGAGCAGCTCGTGCAGCTCCAGCAGACGCTCGCCGACGGTGTCCTTGCTGGTTTTGTCCAGCTTGGTCACGATGCCCACGATCGGCGTGTTCGGCTTGGTGTCGCGGATCTGCTCCAGGATGTAGCGGTCGCCGGGGCCGATCTTCTCATCCGCCGGCACCGTGAAACCGATGACGTCCACGTCGGCGAAGGTGTCCTTGACCACGTCGTTGAGACGCTCGCCCAGCAGCGTGCGCGGACGGTGGATGCCCGGGGTGTCCACCACGATGACCTGCGCTTCGGGGCGGTTGATCACGCCGCGGATCGGGTGACGGGTGGTCTCCGGCTGATCCGCCATAATCGCGATCTTCTCCCCCACCAGCGCGTTCGTCAGTGTGGACTTGCCGGTGTTCGGGCGGCCCACAAAACTGACAAACCCCGACCTGAAGCCCTCCGGGGTGTCAGTGAAGCCGCTGGCATCGGCGCGCTCGACATCGTTCGCGCTGGCCTCACGCGGCAGATCGTCCGGGAAATCGGGGAAGTCGTTCATGGCCTGGGATTCTACCTGTCAACCCTTGGGTGGTTGAGCTGTGGACAACCGGTTCCTTTTGTTGACGCTTCAACGCGGTTATCCACAGATTTTGATTTGGGTCTGGTGTTGGGGGTTGCGCTGGCTTAGCTTTCGGGCCATGAACTTCACCGACTTTGTCTCCGCAGGCGTCTCGGTCCTCGCCGACTTCGACCGCGACACCGCCATGGCCGCCGGCCTATCCACCAGCCGGGTGCGCGATTTGGCCCGGGTGCATGCCACGTACTTCGGGCCGACC
>NZ_KV835971.1:0-27870 GCF_001838175.1 Corynebacterium sp. HMSC034A01
ACTTCTACACAACACACCCGCACATACGGAGGAAACAACGGGACTCGGACGCACACCAACTCCGCATTGCGGACAACCAGGCCTGCACCAATCATTGGCGCCCAGCCACGAAGTCCCGCAGGCTGGGGCGAACAAAGTAGAATGCCCGCGACCGAACCGATGAGGGATCTGTCGCGGGTGAGAGATGGGGAGGGGCGGAAGTCGGGCGCGGGCAGACGCTTAGCCCGGAAAGAGCCCGCGCTAGAGCTCCACGAGCGAGTTCTTTGACTGCTCGACGAGAGCAGCCTTCTTGCGGGCGCGCTCCAGCGTGGACCACTGGTCCTGGGGGATCGATTTCCGTGCGGAAGCTACAACTGCCTCGTCGGGAGTGCCCCAGGCGATGGGCATGGGGGTGATGGTCTGCCAGTGCTGTTGGTCGCGGGTGGAACGCTGCGCGCCCACCGCAGCGACGGGCACCTTGGTTCCGACCTTGTCGGAAGTGTTCGGGAGAGGCTGCATCACACGCGAGGTGATGGCCCAGCGCGGCGGCAGGGCGGGGTCCACGTTCAGGTTCACCAGCGCGGTCAGGGTCACCGTCGTGCCGGCGCGCTCGGTGATGATGGCGGGGGCGAGCGGGTGGGAGTCGTAGATCTCCTGGGTCTTACCCACGCTGCGGGGGATCAAAAGCGCCACCACGAGCATCAATACGCCGAACAGTACGGCGCCAAAGCTGCCAAGCCAATGCCACGGCGAGGACGGGTCCACAAGGAACCACACGGCGACGCCGACGATCACGGAGATGACAAAGATCGCGATGCCGGATGCGACGAGGCTGCGGGTGTCGCGCACCATCTCGTTGTGCTGCTTCGCAAAGTCCTCGTCGACGTCGAACTTGAATACCTTCATGCCACTCATGGCATACAAGTTTAAAGGTCGGCGGCGTCGACCAGTCGGTACGCGTAGCCCTGTTCAGCCAGGAAGCGTTGCCGGTGCATGGCGTACTCGGAGTCGAGGGTGTCGCGGGCGACCACGGTGTAGAACACGGCTTCCGCGCCGTCAGATTTGGGCCGCAGCAATCGGCCCAGGCGTTGCGCTTCTTCCTGCCGGGAGCCGAAGGTGCCGGAGACCTGGATGGCCACGGCGGCTTCGGGCAGGTCGATGGAGAAGTTCGCCACCTTGGACACCACCAGGGTGGAGATTTCCCCGTCCCGGAACGCCTGGAAGGCTTCTTCGCGCTTTTTGGTGGTGGTTTTGCCGTCGACCAGGGGAGCGTCGATACGCGATGCGATCTCCTCGAGCTGCTCCACGTACGCGCCGATGATCAGGGTCTGCTGCCCCTTATGCGTTGCAAGAAGCCTATCGACGACTTCCAGCTTGCCCACCGAACAGGCCGCCAGACGGTAACGCTCGCGGGTTTCGGCGGTGGCGTAGGTGAGGCGCTCCTCGTCGGTGAGCGTGGTGCGGACTTCGACGCACTCGGCGGTGGCGATGTAGCCGGCCATCTCGAGTTCTTTCCACGGGGCGTCGTAGCGCTTTGGCCCGATGAGGGAGAACACGTCGTCCTCGCGGCCGTCCTCGCGCACGAGGGTCGCCGTGAGTCCGAGGCGGCGGCGGGACTGGAGGTCGGCGGCCATGCGGAAGACGGGAGCGGGGAGGAGGTGGACCTCGTCGTAGATGATCAGGCCCCAGTCGCGGGAGTCGAAAAGTTCGAGTGCGCGGTATTCGCCGTTGGTTTTGCGGGTGACCACCTGGTAGGTGGCGATGGTCACGGGGCGGATTTCCTTCTTCTCGCCGGAGTACTCGCCGATCTCCTCAGGCGTTAGGGTGGTGCGGCGCAGCAGCTCGTCGCGCCACTGGCGGCCGGCGACGGTGTTGGTCACCAGGATCAAGGTGGTGGTTTGTGCCTGCGCCATCGATGCTGCGCCGACGATGGTTTTGCCGGCGCCGCAGGGCAGCACCACCACGCCGGAGCCGCCCTCCCAGAAGGATTCGGCGGCGTACTGCTGGTAGTCGCGCAGCTCCCAGCCGTCGTGGTTTAGCGCGATCGGGTGAGACTCGCCGTCGACGTAGCCGGCCAGGTCCTCCACGGGCCAGCCCAGCTTGGTCAGCTCCTGTTTGATCTGGCCGCGGGCGGAGGGGTGGACGGGGGCGGTGGTGTCGTCGATAGGCTTCGCGATGAGCGGCTGGATCTTCTTGCTGCGGGTGACCTCGGTGAGGATCGCGTGGTCGTCCGCCTCCAGGATCAGCCCGTGGGCGGGGTGCTTGACCAGCTTGAGGCGGCCGTAGCGGGCCATGGTTTCGGCAACGTCCACGAGCAGCGCCTGCGGCACCGGGAAGCGGGAGTAGCGCTCGAGCACATCCACGGCCTGCTCGGCGTCGAAGCCGGCGGCGCGGGCGTTCCACAGCGCAAGTGGGGTGATGCGGTAGGTGTGGATATGCTCGGGCGCGCGCTCGAGCTCTGCGAACGGGGCGAGCGCGGCGCGGGCCTTGGGTGCGTCCGGGTGCGCGACTTCGAGCAGGACGGTCTTGTCCGACTGGACGATCAGGGGGCCGTCGCCGAGAGCCATGCGATCTACTCCTAAATGTTGGTAGCGTGCCGTGTATGGCTAAGAACACTTCAGTTGTACTCGGCGAACGTTACGACAAGTTCATCGCCCGGCTCATTCAGGACGGCCGCTATGCGTCTGCCAGCGAAGTCCTGCGCGAGGGGCTGCGGCTCGTGGAGGAGCGGGAGCAGAAGTTCGACGCGCTCAAACTCGCCGTAGAAAAAGGAGAACTCGGCGCCGAGTTCGACGCCGAGCAGTTCATCGCCAAAATGCGCGCACGCTAGCCCCTGCGCAGCAGCTGGGACCACTTGGTCACGTTGCCGTTGTTGAGGATCGTGCGCTTGTAGATGCGGGCGGCGGCCCACACGGCCAGCGCCGTCGCCAAAGCCGCGAGGGCAAACGAGCCTGCCAGCTGCAGCGCGGTGAAGTCCCCGGCCGCATACGACAGCGGCGCGGCGAAGATGGAAAACGGCGGGATCCAGCTCATTACCTGCATCCAGGTGGCATCGGTGTTCATCCAGCCGAAGCCGGGGATGTACGCGGAAGCCATGATGAGCAGCAGGATCGGCATCTGGGTGGACTGCAGGTCCTCGGTGCGCTGCACCATCGCGCCGGCCGCGGCGTAGAGGGCGCCGAAAAACAGCATGGCCAGCAGCCAGGCGATCAGCAGGACGGGGAGGACGGACCAGTCGAATTCGATGTCGTCCACGAGCCCGGAGACCTTCAAGCCAACGCCGCCGACGATGAGCAGCACGGCGGTGGCGAGGAAGCCCAGCACGAGCGTTCCCAGCAGCTTGCCCGCCAGGAAATCCAGCGGGCGCACGGAGGCGAGGACGAGCTCGACCACGCGGGAGGATTTCTCCTCGGTCACGCGGCTTCCCACCTGGGCGGCGAAGGTGATCACGGTGAAAATGACCACCATCAGCGCCACGAATGTGGTGAGCAGGCGGAGCAGTTGCTGCTCGAAGTCTTCGCCGCTGGCCTCGTCCACGTCCACAGGCACGATGTCGATGCTGCGGGACGCCGCCTCGTAATCCGCGGGCGAAATGCCCAGCGTGTTCAGCGTTTCGGCGCGGGTGTAGCTGTCGGCGAGCGCCTCCATCCCCTCCATGATTCCGGCCGACGGCGTGCCGTCCGAAATGACTTCCCACTGGTCGCCCTCGGCCACCAGCGCGGCCTTGACGTCGCCGTCGCGCACCAGTTGCACCGCGTCGTCGCGGCTCGCAGTTTCGCGGGCGTCGTACCCGGCGCCGTCGAGCAATTGCTTATCGACGCCTACGGTCGCCACCGCAGTCTTCGCATCGCCGCCGTCAGCGCCGTCCTTGCTCTTCTGCCAGGAGGCGAAGCCGATGACACCGACCATGGCTAGAAGGAGGATGACGAAGGTGATGACCACGCCCTTCTTCAGCAGCAGGATCTGGATCTCGCGCGCAGCCGTGGTGGTGATCGTGTGCATGGGTGAGTAAGCCTTCATTACTGCACAACCTCCTTAAACAGGTCGGCCAGGTCGGGCACGACCCGGGTGAACTCGTGGACGGGGCCTGCGGCCATGGCGGCCTGCAGGATGCGCTGGTCGTCCTGGACGCTCGGGGCTTCGAGGATGACGTGGGTGGCGGAGTCGTCGATAAGCTTCATGCCCTCCGGGATCCAGCCGCGGGCCTGGGTGCCCACCTTGAAGCGGATGGGGCCGTGGGCGCGCAGCTCGTCGACGGTGCCTTCGGCCACCATGCGGCCGCGGGTGACGATGCCGATGCGGTCGCACAGGCGCTGCACCAGATCCAGCTGGTGGGAGGAGAAGATGACGGGCACGCCAGCGCGGGCACGGTCGGTGAGCATCGTGCTCATCACGTCCACGGCGACGGGGTCGAGGCCGGAGAACGGCTCGTCCAGGATGAGGATGTCGGGGTCGTGGATGAGGCTCGCGGCGAGCTGGACGCGCTGCTGGTTGCCCAGGGAGAGGTCGTCGAGCTTGTCGTTCACGCGCTCGCCCAAACCGAGCTCCTCGAGCAGCTCGGTGCCGCGCTGCTTGGCGGCTTTGCCGTCGACGCCGTGCAGCTTGGCCAGAAAGACCAGTTGCTCCAGGATCTTTTCTTTGCCGTACAGGCCGCGCTCCTCGGGCATGTAGCCGATGCGGCGGCGGGTGTCGTCGTCAAGCGGGCGCCCGTCGAGAAGCACCTCGCCCGAGTCAGCGGCGAGCACGCCGAGGGCGATGCGCATCGTGGTGGACTTGCCGGCGCCGTTGGAGCCGACGAAGCCGTACATTTCGCCGTCGTGGACGGTGAAACTCATGCCGTCGAGGGCTTGGACGCTGCCAAAGCGCTTGTTCAGGTCGCGGATTTCGATTGTGGTCACTTGTCCTCCTCCTTGCGGTTAAAGGTAATGGCGTAGCCGACCATGGGCAGCGGGTAGACGATGAGGAAGGTGAACAGCATGAAGTACCCGGCAGCTACTAAGGCAGTGCTGCCAGGTCCGTCTAGCAGCTGACCGGTAAGCATGAAACCGAAACCGCCGATGCCATTGAGCAGGGCGAATGCTTTCATCGCACGCTTGCGCCAAGTGTCCAGCACGCTGCGCTCGTACTCGTCGAGCAGGTCTTCTGGAATGGTGTCGGCGTTGCCGTTCTCCGCTCTGATCTGTGCCCATGCGATCATGCTGATTATGACGGAAGCGATCGACAAGGTCGATAGCCACCACTGGCTCAGCGTCAGCTGGAGCGCGGTGCAGACGATGAAAAAGAGCATGGCTAAGAAGGAAATGGCAATGAGCGTTTTTGTTTTTCTCTCACGGTCGATGCCGTTCATCTGGTGTACAGCTCCTTCGACATAGGGGGAAATTCGGTGCGGGAGAACACGGCCTCGACGGGGAGGTCGAAGACCTCGCAGACGCGGAAGGCTAGATCCAGGCTGGGGGAGTGGTCTCCGCGCTCGAGCGCGCCGACGGTTTGCGGGTTGACGTTGATCAGTTCTGCGAGCTGGATTCGTGTCATGTCGCGCTCGGCGCGGAGTACACGAACCCGGTTATATATCGGGTCCTTCGGTAGCTTCTTCGGCGACATGCAATGAAGTGTTGTATAAACCCAACACTTTGTCAACGGTTGTGAAATGTATTCCGCGGATTCACAGGGGGCTAGCATGGATTTATGACCACAACCATTTCCTCCCCCGCAGACCATCTGTCCCGCGAACTCGGCTCCGACCAGGCGCTTTCCACCCGCCCGATCGACCGGATCAAGTACGCCCACGACGCGTCGCACTTCCTCTACACCCCGGACGTGGTGGTGGAAGCCCGCACCGCCCACGACGTGGCGGCCGCCTTCCGCGCCTCGGCGGCATCCGGCGCCCCGGTGGTGCTGCGCGGCGGCGGCACCTCCCTGTCCGGCCAGGCCGGCGGCGCGGGCATGATGGTGGACGTGCGCAAGCACTTCCGCGGCGTGGAGGTCCTTAACGGTGGCAAGCGCGTGCGCGTCCAGCCCGGCTCCACGGTGCGCCAGGTCAACGCCCACCTCGCCCCGTACGGCCGCAAGATCGGCCCGGACCCGGCGTCCGAGGGCGCGGCGACGATGGGTGGCGTGATTGCCAACAACTCCTCCGGCATGGCCTGCGGCACGCAGTACAACACCTACAACACCATCGAATCGATGACGTTCGTGCTGCCGTCCGGCACCGTCATCAACACCGCCCACGCGGATGCGGAGGCGCAGTTTGCGCGGGAGGAGGCGGAGCTCGTCGCAAAGCTTGAGCGCTTGAAGCGGCGCGTGCGCGAGAACAAGGAATCCGTCGCCACCATCGAGCGACACTTCGCGCTGAAGAACACGATGGGCTACAGCCTCAACGCGTTCCTAGATTACGAGTCGCCCCTGGACATCTTCATGCACCTGCTGGTCGCGTCCGAGGGCACGCTCGCGTTCATCGCGGAGGCTGTGCTGCGCACCATCGAGGTGCCGAAGCTGAAGACCACCACCATCGCGGTGTACCCGACGCTTGACGCGGCGACGCGCTCGCTGCCGGCGCTGTTCGACTCCAAGGCCGCCACGCTGGAGCTGATGGACTCGCGCTCCATCAAGGTCGGCCGCACCTTCGACTCGGTGCCGGAGCAGATCACCGGCTTCGAGCTGTCCGGCCAGGCTGCGCTGCTCATCGAGTACCACGCCAACGAAGCCGATGAGCTGCGCGAATACGAGGCCGCGGGCGCAAAGCTGCTGGAAGGCTTCGACCTGCAGACCCCGGCCGCCTTCACCACCGACGCCGCCGAGGCCGCCAAGGCCTGGGCCTTCCGCAAGGGCCTCTACGCGCAGGTCGCCGAGGCGCGCCCGTCCGGCACCACCGCGCTGCTCGAGGACATCGCGGTGCCCGTGGACGACCTCGCCGACACCTGCGGCGGGCTGCAGCAGCTTTTCGACGCCTACCGCTACGACGACGCCGTCATCTTCGGCCACGCCAAAGACGGCAACATCCACTTCCTCATCACCGACCGCTTCGAAGGCGACGAGAACCTGGGCCGCTACGACGGCTTCAACGAAGAGATGGTCGACCTCGTGCTCGGCGCCGGCGGCAACCTGAAGGCCGAGCACGGCACCGGCCGCGTGATGGCGCCGTACGTGCGCCGCCAGTACGGCGACGAGCTCTACGAGGTCATGGTGGAGCTCAAGCGCGCCGCCGACCCGCGCGGGGTGATGAACCCGGGCGTGATCATCACCGACGACGAGCGCGAACACATGAAGAACTTCAAGCTCAACCCGCACGTGGAAGACGAGATCGACTCCTGCGTGGAGTGCGGCTACTGCGAGCCGGTGTGCCCCTCGCGCGACATCACCATGACCCCGCGCCAGCGCATCGTGGTGCGCCGCGCCCGTGCGAAGGCGATCCAGGAAGGCGACACCGAGCTGGTCGCACACATCGACGAGGCCTACCAGTACGACGGCATCGACACCTGCGCGGTGGACTCCATGTGCGTCACGGCCTGCCCGGTGAAGATCGACACCGGCAAGTTCATCAAATCCCTGCGCCGCGGCCAGGCCGGTGCCGCGGAATCCGCCGGCTGGGCGGCCGCCGCGAAGGCGTGGGGCCCGGGCAACACGCTGGCCTCGGCGGCGCTTACCGGCGCGTACTACATGCCGACCAAGCTGGTGCAGAAGGTCACCGACGTCGCCCGCGCCCTGGTGGGCGACGACACTGTGCCGCAGTACCGCTCCGAGCTGTCCAAGGGCGGGGCCAAGCGTTCCAAGGCGTTCGGCACCCGGATCGGCGCGCCGGGCGCCGAGCCGGCGGGCGTGTTTGTCCCCGCCTGCGTGAACTCCATGTTCGGGCCGCAGGGCGAGGGCGTGGGCGCCTCCGAGGCGTTTGCGAAGCTGGTCGAGCGCGCCGGGCTCGCGCTGACCGTCCCGGAGGGCATCGACGGGATGTGCTGCGGGACCCCGTGGGCGTCGAAAGGCATGAGCACCGGCCACGACATCATGCAGCGCCGGGTCAACGACCAGCTCATCGCCGCCACCGACGGCGGGCGCCTGCCCGTGGTCGTGGACGCGTCCAGCTGCACCCACGGCTTCCGCGACATGGCCGAGGGCATCGGCATCACCGTCATCGATGCCATCGAGTTCGTCGAGGACCAGGTGCTCGAGCGCCTCGAGGTGAAGCAGAAGGTGGACTCTGTGACGTTGCACCCGACGTGTTCGGCGACGCACCTTGGGATCGTCGATACGCTGGCGCGCGTCGCTGACGCCGCGGCCGAAGATGTGCGCGTGCCCGCCGAGTGGAACTGCTGCGGCTACGCGGGCGACCGCGGCATGCTGCACCCGGAGCTGACCCACGCCGCGACGAAGCGCGAGGCGGCGCAGGCGGCCGAGCTGGACTCGACCTGCCATGCGTCGTCCAACCGCACCTGCGAGCTGGGCCTGACCGCGGCGACCGGTGAGGACTACGAGCACATCCTGGAAATCCTGGAGCGCGTCAGCCGCTAAGCCAGCACCACTTTGGTGATGCGCGGCAGGGCGATGCGCACCACGCGATCTGCGGCCTCGTCGAGAGCGTCGACTTGCCCCGCGCTCACGCTCAGCGGCAGCACAGTGAGCGTGCGGCCGCGCCCTTGCTTATCCACGAAACCTACGGCCACATGCCGCTTCGCTCGAGCCGCCGCCCGCAGCGTTTCGAAGATGTCGCCGGCCCCGGCGTCCGCGTCGGAGCCGGAATCGGCGCGCAGCTTGGCCACGATCGCTTCGACCTGATCCTCGGTGGCCTTTGGGGTGCGCGGCAGGGTAGACGGGGTAGCGGCGACCAGCGCGGGTTCGGGCGCCATGTTCAGCGTCGCGCCGGTGTTGTCCTCCGCGGTGGGCTGCATCCCGGCCGCACGCAGCTGCGCCATGAGCTTGGTCAGCGGCTGGTCCGACACCGCGACGGTGGAGGCGAGGACGCGCAGGCCGCAGCGCTCGGCCACGGTGGCGATCAGCGCCGGGTCCGCGGAACGGATGTAGCTCAGCGCGCTGCCGGCGCGGATGGCGCCGTGGGTGCGGGCGGTGTCGTCGACAAGAAACGCGATTGCCTGCGGCACCTCGCCCATGACGTGCTGGCCCAGCCAGGTGTGGACCTCCTCGGCAGTGAGCCCGCCGTCCAGGCCGCGGCGCACCGACGCCTCCGTGACCCGCCACACGCTGGCCAGGCCCGGCGATTCGAGCTCGGCGATGCGCTCCAAAAACGACGCCATGTCCGGCTCGAGCGGGCCAGGGGCGAGCATTGTCATGTCGCCCTGGGCAATCAGCGTGTCGACGGACGCGGGCACGAGCTGTTTGGCCGCGGCGGCGACGTCCTCGCCATCACGGCCGTCCAGCAGCGCCAGCAGGGGAGAGGACTGCGCCGGCTGCGGGGTGCCGGCGAGCGCGCCGACGAACTGGGCCTCATCCACCACCGCTTGGATGAGCTGTGGCGAGAACCCGCTGGCCTCCAGCGGGGCGTGGAACAGTAACTGGTCGACGTTGCCCGCGTGGCGCAGGATGGTTGTGCGGGCGTGGCGCACCGCGGGCGCGTGCATGTCCGCGGACAGAAGTCTCGCGGCGGTGTCGGCGCGCCACGGGGAGGCGGCCCAGCCGACCATGAGGATTGCCCACTGGTCTGAAAGCGTGGCGTCGATCCACGTCAACGCGTCGCGGGTGGCGGCGAGCACGTCCTCGTCGTCGACGTTGCCGCGGCCGACAAGGCCCGCCGCCTCGCCGATGGTGATCAATAACCTCGGGTCGAAGCCGAGTTCCTTTTCCAGGTTCGCCGCGGCGCGCACGCCGACGGTGCCGTCCTTGTTCAGCGCGACCGGGTGGTCCATGAGCGCCATGACCAGCTGGCGCATTTGTCGCACGGCGTCCAAGCCCGCCGAGGTCGCGGCCTCGTCCACCGCGGACTGGTCCACCTCCGGCAGCGCGGGCGCCTGAAGCGGGAACTCACGCGGCTGGATCCCGCGCATCGCGTCGCGCACCGGCCGCGGCAGCCGCACCGTGCTCGCGTCCACCCGCACCAGCAAACCGGCCGCAAGCAGCTTCGCCACGGGTGCCGCGGGGTCCGCGTCGGGCCCGGCCGCCGAGGTGGTGCCCACCCCGCCCGAGGAGGCCAGGGTCTCCAACACCTTGCGCTCGCGGGCGGGCAGTGCCTCTAGCGCTTCGGCCGCGCCCGCCGGCAGACTGTCGGTCACGCGCCAGCCTGGGGGCAGCGCGGTGAGCGTGCCGGGGGAGATCCGCAGCTCCTTATCCGGCCCGAACACCAAGGCGAGTTCCCGCAGGTGCGCCACCTCGCCGAGTTCGCGCGCGTCCACCGGGTCCAGCTCCGCGCCGGCGTCGGCGAGCCGCTCCAGTACTGCCAGGTCGGCTGCGGTGAGCTGGCGCAACGCCCGCGACGCGGAGCCGGGCAAGCCCAGGCGCGTGGCCAACGACCCGGCCGAGGGCGGGGCGGGGAAGAAGGCATCTGGCCGGGTGCGGATGAGTAGGCGGAGCTGATCGTCGCTAAGCGACTGCAAGAATTCGGGGAAGGTAGACATTGCGGGGGTGAGTTTACGTGCGTTTTCGTGCCCGGCGTGAAAGAATGAGGGGCATGGCTAAAGATGTAGAGAAGATCGGTCGCGCGAACCCGGCGTGGCCCACGCACACCCCTGGTAACGGTCACCCGGTCACCGAGATTTCCTCCAAGCTCACCGGCGCCGCGAGCCCGTTCGGCGACGAGCTGATCCTGCCGCTGAAGGCGGAGGAGACCGGCTACGTCCACCCGACGACGCGCATCAACCGCTAGCTTTCGCTTAGCGACGACACCAAAGGTGGCTCCCGTGCTGCGGGGCCACCTTTTTCGTGTGTTTGAGAGTTTGGACAACTAGCAGATCAAGTGTCCAACGTTCCGTTTGCCCAGGTGGTATAGAAAACTGATTCCAACTGTGGGCTCATCTGCTAGTTCGGTGCCGTTGCCGGGCTGGGCGAACTAGCAGATCAGCGATGTGGGCAAAAGAAACCCCGCCCGAAGGCGGGGTTTCGGCGCGTAGCGCTTAGCGCGGCAGGTAGGTCTGCTGCAGGGACGCCAGGGTGTCGTTGACCTGGGTGCTGAAGTTAGAGCCGACGAGCTGGGCGACCTTGGCGTAGTCGCCGGCCAGTGCGGCGTCCACCAGCGGCTGGTTAGTTGCGTAGAACGCGTTGTAGTCGTTGCGGTTTGCGGCGTAGTTGTCCTGGACGGTGGCCGGGACCTGGAAGCCGAGGCCGTTGATGGCGTCGCGCAGCTTTGTGTACAGCTCATCGGTCTCGTTGCCGGTGGAGGAAGTCTGGGCTGCCGGTGCCGGTGCAGCCGGGGCGGGAGCCGGCTTCGGTGCCGGAGCCGCCTGGGCGGCCTGCGCGTCGCGGTTGGTCGGCGCCGAATTCAGACCGTAGCGCGCGGAGCAGGCCGGCCATGCGCCCCAGCCCTGCTGGGCCAGGGTGCGCTCGGCGATGATGATCTGCTGCTCGCGGGTTGCCTGGTCTGCGGTCGGGGCGAATTCGCCGCCGCCGTATGCCTGCCAGGTGCCGTAGTTGAACTGCAGGCCACCGTAGTAGCCGTTGCCGGTGTTGATTGACCAGTTGCCGCCGGACTCGCACTGTGCGAGCTTGTCCCAGTCGGAATCCGGTGCTGCGGTTGCCTGCGGGGCGACGATGCCTGCCAGTGCTGCAACTGCTGCGGTACCTGCCAGAGCCTTCTTGCCCGTGGAGGTGGTCTTCTTGGAGTGGCGTCCCATGATTTGTTTCCTCTCGTCGTTGACCGCCAATTCTCGGGACAGCCTAACCATTTGTAACGATTGTGTCACGCAAGCGGCACGGAATGGTGTTCGTGTGACAGCAGGGTTCAACGTTTCCGCAGGTCGGGCACTGCGCGGCGAATTGTGGTGTTCTGGGTCACAGTCGCGGTTTTCGGGGCGAAGGTGTAGTGTAAAGCCTTTATTTTGGCCTGCAATGGGCGGGCCATGTACCGGAACCTTAAAGGAGGATGCCATGCCTATTGGAAAGGTGAAGTGGTACGACACCGAAAAAGGCTTCGGCTTCGCGTCCAACCCGGGCGACGACGACGTCTTCATCGGCAAGTCCGTGCTCCCCGACGGCGTGGACGAGCTGGTCGCAGGCCAGCGCATCGAGTTCGATTTCGCTGCCGGCCGCCGCGGGCCGCAGGCGCTGCGCGTGAAAGTGCTCGATGAGCCGAAGCGTCGCCCCGTGCACCGCCGCAAGCCGGAGGAGCTGGGCAGCATGCTGGCGGATGTGATGACCTTGATTGAGACGCAGGTCCAGCCAGCGCTGACCAACGGCCGCTACCCGGACCGCAAGGAAGGCCGCCAGGTTGCGGGGATCCTGAGGGCGGTGGCCCGGGAGCTGGATGCTTAGCGACGCACCTTCGGCCTAGTCGAAGCCGACAGACCACGTGGCGATGACGGGAGTTTCTTCCCCGTCGTCGCCTTTTTCAATGTCCAAGGTTGTAATCTCCGTGACGACGAGCTTCGCACCGGATTCGGTCACCGCCGGGACGGTTTCCTCGCCGGACTCGCCGGAGGTGAACACGCGCTCGGTGTTTGCGGCGGGGTCGTCGTAGATGAGCAGCAGGCGCCAGCTGTTGCGCTCGATCTCACCGGGCACAGTGAAGGTCACGTCCCCCTGATCGGGCAGGCGCACGCTCGGCGGCTCACCGCCGGGGCACTCCACGTCCAGCTCGCACACTGTATATACGGGCACCTGCTCGGTCTGCCCGGCGGCAGCCACGGCGACTTCGAGGTCGCGCACCGGGGTGCCCGGCTTGTTCTGCTGGTAGCTCATAAAGGCGTAGACCGCCCCCACCAGCACCACCACGCCAACTAGGGCGATGGCCAGGACTTTCCACTGCTGGGTTGCTGCGCGTTTGGGTGCCATGGCGCACGATCCTACTTGGCGGCGGTCTCAGGCTTAAACGTCACGCGGTACATATCGGGCCAGCGCTTGCCGGCGAGGTAGAACTCCTCGGTGCCGGGGATGCGGGCAATGCCGTTGAGCACGTTGTTCGGGTCGGGCGCGGCGTTGTTTTCCAGCCCGGAGGCGTCGATGACGGCGGTGACCTTCCCCGAGTCGGCGTCGATGCGCATGATGTTGGTGGTGGTGAAGACGTTGGCGTACACCTCGTCGCCCACGCACTCGAGCTCGTTGAGGCCCTCCACCGGCTGGCCGTCCATGGTGACGGTGAAGCGCTCGCGCTCCTCGAAGGTTTCCGGGTCCATGCGGCGCAGCTCGGCCGTGCCATCGGAGAAGATCAGCTCGTCCTCGTCGGCGCGGGAGCACAGGCCCCAGCCTTCGCCGGCGTAATTCGCCCGCCCGGTTTCTTCCAGTGTCGCGGCGTCGCGCTTGATTGCGGTGCCGTGTTGCCAGGTCAGTTGCCACACCGTGCCGTCGTGAAGCGTAATGCCCTCGCCGAAGAACTCCGGATCCAAATCGACGGAGCGTAACTCCTCGCCCTCCGGGGTGCGCGTGTACAGGCGGGATTCGCCCACCTGGCCGGTGCCGACGTAAATGGTGCCGTCGTCGGCGACCTCCAGGCCCTGGGTGAAGCTGGTGTCGTCGAAGGGCAGGCGCTCCTCAACGTGCGCGGTGAGGCGCTGCGTGTCCGGCCCCGCGGTCTCGGGGGAGGAACAGCCCGCAAGCATGGCGAGCGAGGAGCAGACGGCGGCAAGCGTGAATCGACCCATGCCACCCATCCTGCACCACGTGGGCAATAATGGGGAACCGTGTCACGATCCAACAACCGATCCCGCAACCCCCGAAAGCGCAGCCCCCTGCTGTCCACCGACGCAGTCGCCACTGCACGGGAGGCGCTGGCCGAGATCGCCGACGGGGAAGTCGGCGAGCACATCGGCGTGACCGGGCTGGGCCGCAACGTGGCCACCCACCGCTTCGCCGCCGACGTGCCCGGCTACGCAGGCTGGGAATGGAACGCCGTGGTGGCCTGCGCCGACGGCGCTGACCGGGTCACCGTCAACGAGGTCGCGCTCGTGCCGTCGCAAGGCGCGCTGGAGGCGCCGGACTGGGTGCCGTACTCCGAGCGCCTCCGGCCTGGAGATCTGGGCCCAGGCGACATCATGGAGCTTTCGCCTGACGACGAGCGCGTCACCGACGACTCCTTCTCCCGCGAGGCCGTCACGTTCACCGGCCGCGAAACCAAGCGCTACCTCACCACCACCGGCCTGGAGGACGCGAAGAAGCGCTGGCGCACCGGCGAGTTCGGCCCCAACAGCGAGTTCGCCGAAAAGGCCGCGCTGTCGTGCCGCTCCTGCGCGTTTTACATTCCGCTGGAGCAGCCGGTGGGCGAGAACTTCGGCATCTGCGCGAACGAGTACTCCGCGGACGGGCACGTGGTGGCCTCCTCCTACGGCTGCGGGGCGCACTCGGACACCACCGTGGCGGAATAATCGTTGGTGAGCCCCAACGATTGGTGTTTTCGCAGGCAGGGTGCGACACTAATGCGACGTGAGTACCACCACCGGAGCAAAACTGCATAAGGACCAGCCGCAGCCGCGCGGCGCGCTGGACACCTTCTTCCACATCAGCGAGCGCGGATCCACGGTCGGCACCGAGGTGCGCGCCGGGGTAGTGACGTTCTTCGCGATGGCCTACATCGTGCTGCTCAACCCTCTGATCATCGGCACCAGCCCGGACCGCGAAGGAGTTGTCCTGGGCATCCCGCAGGTCGCCGCCGCAACGGCGCTCGCCGCCGGCGTGATGAGCATCCTGTTCGGCGTGATTGCCAAGTACCCGTTCGGCATCGCCACCGGCCTGGGCATCAACACCCTGGTCGCGGTGACCATGGTGGGGCAGCAGGGCCTGACCTGGCCCGAGGCCATGGGGTTGGTGGTCATCGACGGCATCATCATCGTGCTGCTGGCCGTCTCCGGCTTCCGCACCGCCGTGTTCAACGCCATCCCGGATTCCATGAAGGTGGCCATGAGCGTGGGCATCGGCATGTTCATCGCCACCATCGGGCTTGTGGACGCCGGCTTTATCCGCCGCATCCCCGACGCCGCCATGACCACCGTGCCGGTGCAGCTGGGCACCGGCGGCTCAATCTCGTCCTGGCCCACCTTCGTGTTCATCATCGGCCTGTTCATCTGCGGCTTCATGGTTGTGCGCAACGTCCGCGGCGGGCTGTTCATCGGCATCCTGCTCACCACCTTGATTGCCATGGTGGTCGAGACGCGCACCGGCGCAGGTTCCTCTGCCGACAACCCGGAGGGCTGGGGCATGGCGGTACCGGGCCTGCCGGATAGCTTCGGCGGGATCCCGGACTTGTCCATCGTGGGTAACGTCGACCTGTTCGGCGCGTTTGTCAACATCGGCGTCATCTCCGCGTCGCTGCTCGTGTTCACCCTCGTGCTGGCGAACTTCTTCGACGCCATGGGCACCATGACCGCACTGGGCCGCCAGGCCGGGCTTACCGACGAGCACGCCGTGCTGCCGGACATGAAGCGCGCCCTGGTCGTCGAGGGTTTCGGCGCAGTCGTCGGCGGAGCGGCCTCTGCGTCGTCGAACACGGTGTTCGTGGATTCGTCGGCAGGCATCGCCGACGGCGCGCGCACCGGCCTCGCCAACGTGGTCACCGGCGTGCTCTTCCTCGTCGCGATGTTCTTCACGCCCCTCTACGAGATCGTGCCGATCGAGGCCGCAGCCCCCGTGCTCGTCATCGTCGGCGCGCTGATGATGATGCAGGTCGGCCAGATCGCCTGGTCCGAATTTACCGTCGCGCTGCCGGCGTTTTTGACCATCGTGACCATGCCGCTGACCTACTCCATCGCCAACGGCATCGGTGTCGGCTTCATCTCGTTTACCCTGATGAACTTGTTCGCCGGCAAGGTGAAGGACATCCACTGGATCATGTGGCTCATCTCCGCCCTGTTCGTGGTGTACTTTGCGCAGGGCCCGATCCTGGCGGCGATCGGGTAAATGCTGCTGCCTATCGACGACCCAAGGGACCCCCGGCTCGACGACATCCGCGACCTGAAGCACTCGGACAAGGAAAAAGGGCTGGTCTTCGCCGAAGGGCCGCTC
Organism: Corynebacterium sp. HMSC034A01; assembly: GCF_001838175.1. NCBI lineage: Bacteria > Bacillati > Actinomycetota > Actinomycetes > Mycobacteriales > Corynebacteriaceae > Corynebacterium > Corynebacterium sp. HMSC034A01. The sequence continues at coordinate 16,063 of NZ_KV835971.1, forward strand.
GTGGCCGGGCGGTTGGTGGAGTCCCGCTTCCCGGTGCGCGCCGTCTTCGGCTTCGGCGGGCGGCTGGAATCCTTCATGGCCGACTACGGCGACGAGCTCAAGCGCCGCGGCGTGCCGGTCTACCAGATCACCCGCGAAATTATGGGGGAGGTCGCCGGCTACGACATGCACCGAGGTCTTCTCGTTTCCGCCGACAAAGCGGAACCTTTGCGCGTGGCCGAGGTCATCGACAGCGCACGCACCCTAGTGGTCCTAGAGGGCGTGGGCGACCACGAGAACATCGGGTCAATCTTCCGCAACGCTGCAGGCATGGGCGTCGACGGCGTGCTCTTCGGCGCCGCCACCGCCGACCCGCTGTACCGGCGGGCCGTGCGCGTGTCCATGGGGCACGTGCTGCGCACCCCGTTCGCCCACCTCGACGGCACACCGACGACGTGGCAGCGCTCGTTGGATGAGCTGCGAGAAGCCGGCTGGTGGCTCATCTCGCTGACCCCGGCCGACGACGCAGTCGAGCTGAAGGACGCGATCCAGGGCCACGACAAGGTGGCCTTCCTCGTCGGCGGGGAGGGCCCGGGCCTGACCCCGCACGCGATGCGCGCCACCGACGTGCGCGCCAAGATCCCCATGGCGCCGGGCACGGACTCGCTCAACGTGGCGACGTCCGCCGCGATCGCCTTCTACGAGCGCAACCGCTAGCGGTCGAAGTGGCGGACGCGCTCCGAAAACGCTTTCCACAGCTCCGCCGCGCGTGCGCGCAAGCCCCGGCCGACGCGCTTCGCGGCGGCCACGGAGGCGTCGGCAAGCTCGGCGAACTCGTCACCGCGCTGGTCCTCGGGGGCATCCTCGTAATCGTCGTACGCCTTCGACTTCTCCGCGAACTTCGCGGCCACCGCGTCCACTGATTTCGCAGCGGGCGCCTTCTTTTCCTCGATCTTCGGCTCGGGGCGGCCGTCCACGGCGTAGCCGACGACGTTGATGTCGGGGCCGTCCTCGCCGATGTCCACGCCCAGCCAGTGCCGCTCAGCCGAAAGTGCCAGATCGCGCGGCTCAAACGGCAGCGAGATGCCGCCGGCCGCCTCGGCGCGCTCGCCTGCCCAGTACGGCGCCTCGAACGGCTCCGGCAGACCCACATCCTCGATGACCTGGGTGCGGGTGGCGCTGAAGCTGCGCACCACGGTCTCGCCGGTGAAGTGCGCGAACCCGCCGTAGTCGCTGTCCGTGCCGGTGGCGATGACAAACACGTCAGAGGCCGGCAGGGACGACAGCCACGGGGTTGTGGTGGATAGGGCCGAGGCGTCGTCGACAAGCATCCGCACCACAGACACCCCTGGAAAACCCGCGATGTAGAACTCGTCGCGGCCCGGCACCGAGGAGCGGTTCAGCGGGAACGAACCGATCGGGGTGATCGGCCACGCCGGGTTGACCTGGGAAAGCAGCTTGCGGCCGAACCCGCGGTCGGCCTTCGGCTCGCGCTCGAGCACGCCGGCCGGATCGGCGGTGTTGACAAACCAAAGCGTAAGAACCGCTGGGAAACTCATGCACACATCCTAATGCGCTCAGCGCTTCGGGCGCTTGGTGTTCGTGCGAACCCCCAGCAGCACGTCCTCCCAGTGCGGGGTGACGGCCTTGCGGCGCCGCTTCTTCGGTTGCTCGTCCTCGTCCGGGTGGCGCAGGAAGTCGCCCTCGAGCACATCGTCTCGCCTATCGACGACCTCCGGGTTGCCCTCCACCGGCAACTCCGTGACATCAGCGTTGGCGGCCTCGGCGGCACCGGTAGCGCTGGTGGGGTCGTAGACGTCGAAGTCGTCGTCTTCCCCGCGGTCTGCGCGCACCGCGGACAGCGAGCGCACCGGTTGCGCGAAATCCGGGTCCGTCAGGTCCGCGGCCATGGCGTTGCGCGCCTCAGTCTGGGCGGCGGCACCCATGGAGCGCTTGAAGGTCCACAGCGCCTCGTTCTCCGTCAGCCCGGCCTTCCATGTGACGTGGACGACCCAGCTGTCGCCCTGCTCGCGAGTGGCGTCCCACTCCGCGTCGCTGATCGAGTGCCCGCGCGCCGCGAACGCGGTGGCCAGGATCTCGAACAGGGTTTGCTTCGCCGGGCCGTCCTCGCGCACCGGGTGCGACTGCCTGGCGGCCTCCGCCACCTGGGCCCGCTCCAGGAGCACCGGGTGGGCGTACACATCGAGGCGGCTTTCGGCCACGCCCATCTCCTCGGCCAGCTCGGTGGCGGTGGCGCCGGCGCGCAGGCGTGCCTGGATCTCGTTCGGGCGCATGGACAGGGGAGTGGCGTAGAGCGGATCCGGCTCCGGCAGGGAGCGTTCCACCGGTGCGGGCTTGGGTGCGGCGGGCTTCTCCGGGATTGCGGCTTCCTCTACTTCAGCGGAGTCGCGCTCAGGCTCGTCCACGGGTTCGTGGGCGGGGGTGGAGGGGGCAGCGGCGGAATCGGTGACGGAATCGCCGTCGATAAGCGAGGGCACAAGCTCAGTGCGCGCTAACTGGTAGCGCATCCCGTTATCGTCGCGGAGAACGAAAAACGTCTCCGTCGACTCATCTTCCAAGAAGTACAGCTCGCGCATACGTCACCTTTCCGCCGGGCAGATACGCGACCAGCTTAACGGACGGGCCCGCGGCCAAGCGTGCACCCGCCTGTTGGCTGTGGTGTGTCCAGGAAGAAGGCATTGTTGTCAGGCGCGTCACAAACTTTGATACAGTGCCTTACGTAAAAACAGGTTGCCGGGAGCTATCCCAAAGACAGCCGAGAAAACTACCTGGAAGGGGAAATCAGTGGCTACTGAGAACAAGGATAAGGCCGTACTCCACTACCCGGGCGGCGAGTACGAGATGGACATCATGCGCGCCACCGAAGGCAACGACGGTGTCGTGCTGGGCAAGCTTCTCGGCGAAACCGGCCTGGTCACATTCGACCCCGGCTACGTCTCCACCGGCTCCACCGAGTCCAAGATCACCTACATCGACGGCGACGAAGGCATCCTGCGCTACCGCGGCTACGACATCGCCGACCTCGCAGAGAACGCCACCTTCAACGAGGTGTCCTACCTGCTGATCAACGGTGAGCTTCCGACCACCGACGAGCTGGAGAACTTCAACTCCGAGCTGCGCCATCACACCCTGCTGGACGAGGACTTCAAGGCCGCGTTCAACATCTTCCCGCGCAACGCCCACCCGATGGCCGTGCTCGCGTCCTCGGTGAACATTCTCTCCGCCTACTACCAGGACCAGCTCAACCCGTTGGACGAGGAGCAGCTGGACAAGGCAACCGTGCGCCTGATGGCCAAGGTGCCGATGCTGGCCGCCTACGCCTACCGCGCATCCCGCGGCAAGCCGTACATGTACCCGGACAACTCCCTGAACCCGCGCGAGAACTTCATGCGCATGATGTTCGGGTACCCGACCGAGGACTACCACGTCGACCCGGTGCTGACCAAGGCCCTGGACAAGCTACTCATCCTGCACGCGGACCACGAGCAGAACTGCTCCACCTCCACCGTCCGCATGATCGCCTCTGCCCAGGCCAACATGTTCGTCTCCATCGCCGGCGGCATCAACGCCCTGGCGGGCCCGCTGCACGGCGGCGCGAACCAGGCGGTGCTGGAGATGCTCGAGGACATCAAGAACAACCACGACGGCGACGCCACCGACTTCATGAACCGCGTGAAGAACAAGGAAAAGGGCGTGCGCCTGATGGGCTTCGGCCACCGCGTGTACAAGAACTACGACCCGCGCGCGGCGATCGTCAAGGACACCGCACACGAGGTGCTCGAGCACCTCGGCGGCGACGAGCTGCTTGACCTGGCCATGAAGCTCGAGGAGATCGCGCTGAAGGACGAGTACTTCATCCAGCGCAAGCTCTACCCGAACGTCGACTTCTACACCGGCCTGATCTACCGCGCCATGGGCTTCCCGACGGACTTCTTCACCGTCCTGTTCGCCATCGGCCGCCTGCCGGGTTGGATCGCCCAGTACCGCGAGCAGCTGGAGATGAACACGAAGATCAACCGCCCGCGCCAGATCTACACCGGCTACCAGCAGCGCGACTTCGTGCCGCGTGATCAGCGCTAGGGCAACCGATAGGCGTCGATAAGCTGCATGCTTCGGCGCTCCACCGCCGAGAATTGACCTTCCCTTATAATTTCGGGAGGAAGTTCTCGGCGGTTTTGTATTGGGCCGCACAAACTGCCCACATAATTTGCAAGGAGTTTCAACGCTATGGAAAAGCCGTTCATCGACAAGCCGGAGGGCCCGGCGCCTGCAGACCTCGTCATTGAGGACATCACTGTTGGCGAGGGCGCAGAGGCCGTGGCCGGCGGTTTTGTCAAGGTCCACTACCTTGGCGTGGACTTTGAAACGGGCGAGGAGTTCGACTCCTCTTGGGACCGCGGCGAGGCCGCAGAGTTCCCGCTCACCGGCCTGATCCAGGGCTGGCAGGAAGGCATCCCCGGCATGAAGGTCGGCGGCCGCCGCCAGCTGACCATCCCGCCGGAGAAGGCATACGGCCCCGCAGGAGGCGGGCACCCGCTGTCCGGGCGCACCCTCGTGTTCATCATCGACCTGCTCGACGCCAGCTAGGAGGCTGCCATGCGCATCCCGGTCACCACACTTAACGACGGCTACGATTTCCCCCTCCTCGGCCTGGGCACCTACAAGCTGACCGGCGACGAGGTGGAGCCCATCGTGCGCACCGCCATCGAACTTGGCTACCGCCACATCGACACCGCGGCGCTCTATGACAACGAAGTCGAGGTTGGCAAAGCCATCAACGCCGCAATCAAGGCCGGCGACGTCACGCGCGAAGAGCTGTTCGTGACCACCAAGCTGTGGAACGACGACCAGGAGCGCGTGGCCGAGGCGTACCACGAGTCGCTTAAGCGCCTGGACCTAGAGTTCATCGACCTCTACCTCGTGCACTGGCCGTGGCCGCAGCACGGCACCTACGTGAAGGCATTCGAGCAGATCGCGGAGCTGCAGGGCATGGGCCGTCTGCAGTCCGCCGGTGTGGCCAACTTCTACCCGGAGGTGCTCGACGAGATCATCGAGGCCACCGGCATCACCCCGGTGCTCAACCAGGTGGAGTTGCACGCCGGGTTCACCCAGCCCGAGCTGCGCGACTACCACGACGAGCACGACATCGTGACCGAGGCGTGGGCGCCGCTCGCGCGCGGCGGCAACTTCGACGACCCGGCCATCCAGGCCGTGGCCGACAAGCACGGAGCGACCCCGGCGCAGGTCTCGCTGGCGTACCTGATGCAGCTCGGCTGCTCCGTGGTGCCGAAGACTGCCAACCCGAAGCGCCTGGAGGAGAACCTCGGCGCGGTGGGCATCACGCTCGACAGTGAGGACGTCGCCGCCCTCGACGGCGTGAAGGGTGAGCGCCTCTCCGGCGACCCGCTGACCTTCCCAGGGTAAGGGATCGCTGATTGGCCACCCGGTTGCGTTGATCGCAGCCGGGTGGTTTTTCTTTGCACGGAAATAGGAGAGATTTGCGGAACACCACACATGCTGCTGTGTGATAGGTTACATTCACATTGTTGAGTCGGAGATCACATACTTCCGGCGCGGCAAAGACCTTATTCCCGTGCACTAGAAAGGATCGAGGCCATGGCCGGTTCCACCGCTGTCCCGCAACGCCGCGAGCCAACTCCCGACGAGTTCGTGGCCATGCAGCAAAGCCCCGAATTCCAAGACTTGCGAGGCACGTTCCGCGGATTCACCTTCCCGGTGATGATCGCGGCGTTCCTCTGGTACGTCTTCTACGTCGTCTTCGCCACCTTCGCCCCCGACGTGATGGCCAAGGATTTCTTGGGCCTCAACGTCGGCCTCTGGCTCGGCTTGGCGCAATTCTTCACCACGTTTTTGATCACCTGGATCTACGTCTCGTGGGCGAACAAGAACATCGAGCCGCGCGCGGCTCATATCCGCGAAGAGATGGAGGGCTAAACCATGCAGACCCACCTGCTCGCAGCCGAAGCCGGGCAAGCGACCGGCAACCCGCTGCTCAACATCGCCATCTTCGGCGCCTTCATCGTGATCACGCTCTACATCGTGACCCGCGCCGGCAAGACCACTAGCGAATCGGCGGACTTCTACACCGGTGGTGCGTCGTTTAGCGGCACGCAAAACGGCCTCGCCATCGCCGGCGACTACCTCTCCGCCGCGTCCTTCCTGGGCATCGTCGGCTCGATCGCGCTCAACGGCTACGACGGCTTCTTGTACTCCATCGGCTTCTTCGTCGCCTGGCTGGTGGCGCTGCTGCTGGTGGCCGAGCCGCTGCGTAACGTCGGCCGCTTCACCATGGCGGACGTGCTGTCGTTCCGTCTGCGCCAGAAGCCGGTGCGCGTCGCCGCGGCGTTCGGCACCCTGTTCGTGTCGCTGTTCTACCTGATCGCCCAGATGGCTGGCGCCGGCTCCCTGGTGTCCGTGCTGCTGGACCTGCACTCCTTTACCGCCCAGGCGATCTGCGTGGGCATCGTCGGCGTGATCATGATCATCTACGTCCTTGTTGGCGGCATGAAGGGCACCACGTACGTGCAGATGATCAAGGCCGTGCTGCTCATCGCCGGCGTGCTGATCATGTCGGTGCTGGCGTTCATCATGGCTAAGGGCGGCCTGACCGCCGTGTTCAACCAGGCCATCGACACCCACTCCGCCTCCAGCTACCTCGCGGAGAAGGGCTACCAGGCCGAGGAGATTATGAAGCCGGGCCTGAAGTACGGCGGATCCACCACCTCCAAGCTGGACTTCATCTCGCTTGGCCTGTCGCTGGTGCTCGGTACCGCGGGTCTGCCGCACGTGCTCATGCGCTTCTACACCGTGCCCACCGCTAAGGAGGCGCGTAAGTCCGTGACCTGGGCGATCGTGCTCATCGGCTCCTTCTACCTGCTCACTCTGATCCTGGGTTACGCTGCGGCCGCCTTCGTCGGCCCGGACCGCATCCTCGCCGCACCCGGCGGCGCGAACTCGGCGGCACCGCTGCTCGCGTTCGAGCTCGGCGGCTCCATCTTCATGGCGTTGATCTCCGCGGTCGCCTTCGCGACGGTGCTTGCGGTGGTCGCCGGCCTGGCCATCACCGCCTCCGCGTCCATCGCCCACGACGTCTACGACGCCGTGCTTCGCGACGGCCAGGCCACCGAAGAAGAGCAGGTCCGCGTCTCCCGCATCACCGTGGTGATCCTGGGCATCGTCGCCATCGTCCTGGGCATCCTGGCGATGCAGCAGAACGTGGCCTTCCTGGTCTCCCTGGCGTTCGCCATCGCGGCGTCCGCGAACCTGCCGACCATCCTGTACTCCCTGTACTGGAAGCGCTTCAACACCACCGGCGCGGTGGCGTCGATCTACACCGGCCTGATCTCCGCGCTGGTGCTGATCGCCCTGTCGCCGGCGGTCTCCGGCAGCCCGACCGCGATGTTCCCCAACGCCGACTGGTCCATCTTCCCGCTGACCAGCCCGGGCCTGGTGTCCATCCCGCTCGGCTTCCTCGCCGGCATCGTCGGCACCTACCTGGGCAAGCCCGACAACTTCGACGAGCTGCAGGCCGAGATGGAGGTCCGCTCCCTGACCGGTGTCGGCGTCGAAGCTCCCGTCGACCACTAAAGCGGCACAACAGTAGGGCCTGACCTTCCCAAAGGGGAGATCAGGCCCTTTTGCTATCCGCTTAGAAGAAGGGGAAGAATCTTCCCACGAGGCCCAGGGTGCCGAGTAGGCCGAGCGAGACCGCGATGCCTGTGATCATGCCCGCCGGGGAGGTTTGCTTGCCAGGGGTGGGAGCTGGGGCGGGGGTGGGCTTGGACGGGGCTGTGGTCAGGCCGCCCGTTGCCTGGCCGCGGACCACCCTGGTGTCGAAGGTGCGGTTGACCGAGGAATAGTCCGCGAACTGGATGGCCGCGTTAATGCGCAGCACGTTGCCCGGGCGCATGCCCTTCGCCGCCGTGATCCGGATACCGGTCTCGCCCTCGCGGGCGATGGTCCAGCCGCCGCGGGTTTCCTCGGTGACGAAGACGCGGGCGCCGGCGGGCAGCCCCTTCGGGGTGACCACGATGGACTCGCCGGCGGTGATGGTGGCGTTGTCGATGCTCACCTTCGCGGTCTCGGCGACCGGCCGCGCCGGGGTGGCTCGGGTGGTGGTCGGCACAGGTTTTGGCGCAGTCGTCGAGAAGCGGGTGGTGGGGGACGGTGCCGGGGTGGTGGTCGTGGCCGGAGCCGGGGTGGTGGTGCTCGGCGCGGCGCCTTCTGCGGAGGTGGGGACGTAGGCCTTGGCGGTGAGGTCGCGGCGGGAGCCGTCGGGAAGCAGCACGGTGACCTTGAGGACCAGGGCGTAGCCCGGCTGCGCGTTGCGCGGGGCCGAGAAAGTGATCGCGCCGGTGTCCTCGTCGGTCTCCAGCGTCCACCCGTTGTGGCGCTGGTTCGGGCCGATCACGCGGGAGCCTTCAGGCAGGGCGCCGGAGAGGAACACGGTGACGCGGTCGCCGGCGGACACCGCGGTGTCGGGGTACGACAGCTCACCGACGCTAGGTGCAGGGGCTGCGGTGGTCTTCGGGCTGGATTTCGGAGTCGTCGTGGTGGACGGCTTCGGCGCCGGCGCAGCGGTGGTGGTGATGGTCGGGGCGGGGGAAGGCGCGGAGCTCGTCGTCACGCGATCTGCCTTGCCTACGGTGATGCGCGAGGAGTACTGCTTGGTGGAACCGTCCGGGAACACCACGCCCAAGGTGATGCGCAGGCCGGCACCCGCGCGGGCGCCCGCGGGTGCGGCGACGGTGACCTCGCCGGAATCCTGGTCGGCGTCGATGCGCCAGCCGCCCGAGCCGGACGGGGCGGCGAGCTGGGTGCCGTCGGGAAGCGGGGTGCTCGGGCGCAGCGTGACGGTGCCGCCCGGGGCCACCGTCGCATCACCCCAGGCCAAGTCGAGGGAATCTGCGAGCGAAACGGAGGGCTTGGCCACGCGCACGGTGAACAGCGCGTAGTCGACGGTGTGGTCCGGGTAGGTGATGGTGACGTAGTTCTGCGCGTAGGCGCCGGGGAACTGGCCGCGCGGGGTGGCAGCGACGGTGCCGTCGGCGTCCACGTCGAAGTCCCAGCCGTTGATGCTGTTGATGTCGAAGGTGGTGCCCGCCGGGACGTTGCCGGCGAGCGGGATGCGAGCCGTCGCGCCCGGGGTCACGTCGGTGTCGGCGTAGCTGGGGTTGTAGGCCTGCGACATCCAGTCGGCGGCGGAGGCGGCGGGTGTGATGACGGTGGTGGCGAGGCTGGCTGCCAGCGCAGCCGCCGCGATGCGGGTGGTGTTCACGGGACTCCTGTCAAAGTGTTGAGAGCTGACTTTGAACAGTTTAAATAAATCCCTAGAAATTATCAGCCGCTACCTGAATAGCGAGGATGACAGCTGGCTGCTGCCTTGGAGCAGGGTGGCCCAGTCATCTGGCGAGAGTTTCGTCAGGGCGGAGGCTTGGCCCGGGGTCCACTGGCCCCAGTCAGAGGCGTAGACGTTGTTGATGTCCACCTGAATCCCCTGGATGGTCGCCTGCCGCCCGGCGACCTGGTGCAGGTTCGCACGCGAGTGGACCTTGCCTTGGGAGCCCCAGTCGTGCTGCCAGAAGTAGGAGCCGATGCCGTCTTCGAGGCACCAGGCGATGGTGTAGTAGTTGCCGTACACGCCGAGCTGGTAGCCAGCGGTGCTGAACGCGGCACCCATCGCGGTCAGGTACGGGTTGATTTGGTTGTTGAACTGCTCGAGGGTGGGGTTGTCGTCGATGGCCACGTAGATCGGGCGGCCTTGCGGGCCACCGGCCGCGGTGTGCAGCGCCATCGCTTTCGGGGCGTGGGCGGCGGCACCGAGCGCGCCGCGCTTCCAGTCGGCGGTCTCGGCGCGGCCGAACTGGTACACCGACGCGACGGCGAGGCCGTTGGCCTTGTAGTCACGGGTCTCGCCGATGGTCACCGGTTTGCCGCGCATCCACTCGGCACCGGGGCGGCGGTCGGAGACGTAGCGCACCGCGCCCATGTGGCCCGCGGCTTTCACAGCGCTTGCCGACGGCACGCCAGCCGAATAATCCACCACCGTGCCGAGCACCCGGCGCTGCTGCGCCTGGGCGGCGGGGGAGAGGGCGGCTGAGGCGCTGCCGGCGAGTGCCGCGGTGGCGGCTGCGGCGCCCGCGGACTTGAGGAACGTGCGGCGATTAAAGGTAGTCACATGCGCCACTCTAGCCTCAGTGGCCCACGACCACCATCCAAATGGCCACGAGGTGGCACACGGCGGCGACGACGGTCGCGGTGTGGAAGTGCTCGTGGTAGCCGTAGTAGCGCGCGGAACGCCCCGGCCACTTGAAGCCGTAGATCAGCGCGCCGAGCGTGTAGACCACCCCGCCGGCGAACAGCAGCCACACCACCACGGGGCCGGCGGAGCGCCACAGTGTTGGCAGCAGCGGCACGATGATCCAACCGAGCCCCACGTAGACCACGACGTCGAGCCACCGAGGGTGGTTGATCCACACCAGGTTGAGCACGGCCCCACCGAGGCCGCCCGCCCACGCCACCGCCAGCATGATGGCGGCGGTGCGCGGCTCGAACACGATCAGGCACAGCGGGGTGTAGGTGGCGGCGATGAACACGGAGATGGTGGCGTGGTCGGCCCGGCGCCACCACTGCACCGCCGCGGGCGAGCGCCACGGCCAACGGTGGTACATCGCGGAGACGGCGAACAGCAGCACCACGCCGGCACCGTAGATGGTCACGCCGAGGGCCTGTGGCCACGGCAGGGTCATCCAGCCGAACGTGATCAGCACGGCCGAGGAGATGGCCGACAGGGCGGCGGCCACGAGGTGGAACCAGCCGCGCACGGCTGGTCGGTCGCCGCGGTCCGCGACCACGTACGTGCGCTGGACTTGGCCTGTCTTGAGGGCGGTCATGGGCACCTCGCAGGGTAGGGGGCTTTTCGCTCAAACCCTACCGGACCGTAGGTTGTGGCGGAAGGGCTTGCGAGCCTGTTTTCGGCGCGCGCAAGGGCTGCGGTACTCTTTACCCCATTGCCCTAGTAGCTCAGTGGATAGAGCACTTCTCTCCTAAAGAAGGTGTCGGAGGTTCGATTCCTCTCTGGGGCGCAAATGTCATGAGTCGCGTCATGCTTGACGCATGAGTCGCGACATGCTGGACGGACCGGCATCTCAGTTGTTTTTATTCTGGGGTGCCGGTTTTGTTCATTCGGGGCGTAGTGGTGGGTCGCCGTGTTTCCAGTAGGCCTTTTGGTAGTCGCGGGCGGTGTCGATGTAGTGCTCGGTGATGACTTCTCCGGTTTCGACCAGTGATGTGATGATGTGGTTGTCGGTGATGACCATGAGAATTTTCTTGTGTTTGTAGGTGCGTCCAATGCCGAGGTGGAAGAGTTTGCCGGCGTAGCGCACGCTGACTTTGCCGTTTTTGTCGACTGTGTCGTTTCGGGTGCGCCATTCTTCTTTGGGGTTGTCGTTGGGTGTGGCTTTGACTCCGGTGGTGTATGCCTGCTGCGGGGTGCGTCTGCCTAGGGCGCGGTGGGGTCGGGTGCAGTTGTAGTATTGGCGAAATTCGTTGAGGAGTTGTTGCAGCTCATCGATGGTTTGTGCTGGGGGTCGGGCGGTGATCCATTTTTTGAGGGTTTGGTGGAACCGCTCAATTTTTCCTTGGGTTTGGGGGTGGCCTGGTCGGCCGTTTTTCTGTTGGATTTTGTGTGCGACGAGCACTTTTTCGAATGCGTTTCGCCCGCCTTTGCGCCCGGCTAGGCGGGCGGTGAATACCAGGCCGTTGTCCGTCAGTGTGGATGCTGGCGGG
>NZ_KV835972.1:0-79250 GCF_001838175.1 Corynebacterium sp. HMSC034A01
CCTTCCCAGGCTGCAGGCACGGGGCGTATGCTTCCGAGATTCACCACGTGAAAGCGTGGAAACACGGCGGGCTGACCAACATGGACAACCTGGCGCCGCTATGCAGATATCACAACCGCATCAACGACGATGACCCCTGGCGCAACACCCGCGGCCGCATCGCCATGATCAGAGGCGCGCCCTGGTGGGTCTCACCACGCGGATATCACCTGAAAAGCACCGACCGCGGAGCACTCGACCAACTCTTCGGACCACCAAGCACCTAGCAACGCGAAACGCCGCCGCCCAAACGGACGACGGCGTAAAACGCACGCGTAAAAGCGCTCGAAGTCGAACTACTTGGTGGCGTAGTTCTTCTCCACGGAGGTGTCCACCGGCACACCCGGGCCCTGGGTTGCGGAGACGGTGATCTTCTTCAGGTAGATGCCCTTCGCGGAGGACGGCTTGAGGCGGAGGACCTCGTCGAGCAGTGCGCCGTAGTTCTCAGCGAGCTGCTCCGGGGTGAAGGACGCCTTGCCGATGATCGCGTGCAGGTTCGACGCCTTATCCACGCGGAAGGCGATCTTGCCGCCCTTGGAGTCCTGGATCGCCTTCGCGACGTCCGGGGTGACGGTGCCGGTCTTCGGGTTCGGCATCAGACCACGCGGGCCCAGCACGCGGGCGACGCGGCCGACCTTGGCCATCTGGTCCGGCGTAGCGATAGCCACGTCGAAGTCGATCTGGCCGGCGTTGATCTGCTCGATCAGCTCGTCGGTGCCGACGATGTCCGCGCCAGCCTCCTGCGCCTTGGTTGCGTTCTCGCCCTCGGCGAAGACTGCGACGCGGACGGTCTTACCGGTGCCGTGCGGCAGGTTGACGGTGCCGCGGACCAGCTGGTCAGCCTTGCGCGGGTCGACGGACAGGCGCATTGCCACGTCGATGGTTGCGTCGTACTTGTCGGAGGAGGTCTCCTTCGCAAGCGTGACGGCGTCGAGCGGGTGGTAGAAGTTGTCGCGGTCGACCTTCGCCAGCTGCTCGATGTAGTGCTTGGACTTCTTAGCCATGTTGGGTTCCTTTCAGGAGTTGTGGTTTGCGGGCCTGGCTTGCGGCCCTTCCACGTGAAGCTTTTTACTTCTCGACGTCAATACCCATGGAACGGGCAGTACCAGCGATGATCGCAGCACCTGCCTCGATGTCGCGGGCGTTGAGGTCGTTCTTCTTGGTCTCGGCGATCTCCTTGCACTGCTCCCAGGTGACCTTGCCAACCTTGTCAGTGTGCGGGACGCCGGAGCCCTTCTTCAGGCCTGCAGCCTTCAGCAGCAGGGACGCTGCCGGCGGGGACTTCAGGATGAAGTCGAAGGAGCGGTCCTCGTAGACGGTGATCTCCACCGGCACGATGTTGCCGCGCATGGACTCGGTTGCGGCGTTGTAGGCCTTGGTGAACTCGACGATGTTCACGCCGTGCGCACCCAGTGCCGGACCGACCGGCGGGGCCGGGTTGGCCATGCCTGCTTCGATCTGCAGCTTGATCAGGCCGGTGACCTTCTTCTTTGCCATCGCATTACCTCCTAGTTACAGCACCCGCAGCCACGATGAGCTGCCGCGGGGCTTCCGGATGCCGGGGATAGACCCAGCCACCGGGGATTTACAAGAATTGAAAACGTCGCGCGTGCGTGCACGCGCGACGAATCAGGATACGCCGTGAGGACGTCGAGAAGCAAAACGCTTCTACATGATGCGCTCGATCTGGTCGGCGGTCAGCTCCACCGGGGTCTCGCGGCCGAAGATGGACACCAGCGCCTCGATCTTGCCGGTCTCCGGGTCGATCGCGTTGATGGTGGCCGACACGGACGCCAGCGCGCCGGAGAGGATCGTGACAGCCTCGCCGACCTTGTAGTCGTGCGCGAGCTTCTTCGGCGCCTCTTCCTCCGGCATCGCCACGACGGTCTCGCCCTCGGCGTTGACCTCCGGCTTCGCGCCGGTTGCGGCGGACTTGGGAAGCAAGAACTTAGCGACGTCCCGGTGCTTCACCGGCGTCGCATTCCCCTCGTTGCCCACGAACGAGGTCACACCCGGGGTCTCGCGGACCACGGACCAGGCGGCGTCGTTCATGTCCATGCGCACGAGCACGTAGCCCGGCAGAAGCTTGCGCTTGACCAGCTTCTTCTTGCCGTCTTTGTTCTCGATGGCCTGCTCGATGGGCACGACAACCTCGTAGATGGAGTCCTCGACCTCAAGGGTCTGGGAACGCATCTCCAGGTTGGTCTTCACCTTGTTTTCGTAGCCGGAGTAGGACTGGATGATGTACCAGTCGCCCGGCTGCTTCTTCAGCTCACGGGTGTACTCGCGCAGGCGGCGGCGGTACTCGCTGTCGGAGTCAGCGTCCGCGTCAGCCTCGCCCTCGCCCGCGGCGGCCTCGACGTTGTTGAGGTCGGTCTCCTGGACCGGCTCCTCGACGGCACCGTCGGCGTCGGTCGCGGTGCCTGCGTCATCGGCCTCGGCGTCGACGGCGTCCTGCACCTCGGCGTCGCTCAGCTCCGCGCCAGCGACGTCCGCGTCCGCAGCGTCAGCCTCGCCGCTACTGTCGCTCTCCTCGTCGGAGGAGTCACCGCCCTCGGTGCCGGCCGGGTCGTCGTCGCCGCCGCCGAGGACCGGGTCGGTGGAGGGCTGCACGGGCGCGCCCTCGTCGATCATTTCCTGCTCGTTGTTCTCGATTGCGCCTTCAACGTCTTTGTTTGCCTCAGTCATGGGTGTGTCTCCTCATCCGTCGAAACGTGTGCGCCCCAGGGTACCGGGGCAAAAATTATCCCGCCCTCCTCGGCGTCCGAGGCGGCGGGAAAAGTTTGTACGCGTGGAATTGTACCTAGCGGATGAAGATCCAGCGAATCAGCATGGACGCCAGCGTGTCGGTGCCCCACACGAAGATGGTCAGCACGATCAGGAACGCGAACACGATGAGCGTGTAGTTGAGCATCTGCTTGCCGGTGGGCCAGATGACTTTGTTCATCTCGGAGACGACTTCGCCTGGGAAGGCGGTGACTCTGGAGCCGTCCTTCTCGTTCGCATCGTCGGCGGCGACGGGGGCACGCTTCGCTTCGTAGCCTTCGGAGGAAACGGGAGAAGCCCCACGCAGCTGACGCTTGCCGGTCGGCTGTGCGGGGTTTTGACCGTTGGGGTTAGTCACTAAAACTCCTCCAGGTTGTTTTGGCAGGGGCGACAGGACTCGAACCTGCAACCTACGGTTTTGGAGACCGTTGCGCTACCAATTGCGCCACGCCCCTAGGGCACTCGATCAAGTGCGCCTAACCCTACCACGGTCACCTTCCGGTTCCCGTTTGAGGTGAGTAGCGATGGAGAGAATTGAACTCTCGACACAGCGATTATGAGTCGCTTGCTCTACCACTGAGCTACACCGCCATGGTGCTCGCCGGGCCGAAAGGCCCTAGCAAACAACAGAGCCCCCTGACAGAATCGAACTGTCGACCTTTTCCTTACCATGGAAACGCTCTGCCGACTGAGCTAAGGGGGCACAGCCTCTGTGTTGTGGATCTTCGCTTTCGCTCTGACCCGCTCCGTTGAAGCCTTGGAAAGATTAACCCGATGTTGTTTTCAAACACAAATCGGCTGGCAGTTGCAGGTTTTTAAGCGGTTATGGTGTGCACTTTAGACGTCGTGAAGCAATTGCTTAACGACGAAACCCCGCCGGTGAAACCGACGGGGTTTGTGTGTGGTGCCAGGTAGAAGATTCGAACTTCTGAAGGCAATGCCGGCGGATTTACAGTCCGCTCCCTTTGGCCGCTCGGGCAACCTGGCAAGCACGTTCAAAGTGCGGGATTTACCTTACAACACCGCCCCGCAATCGGCGCAAATCGGCTGGTTAACCGACCCGTTCAACGGTCATGCGCGTCATGGTGCGAAGCGCTTCACGGGCGGGGCCGTCCGGCAGGGCGTCGAGTTCGCGCTCCACGGTCTCGACGTAGCCGCGCACGGTGTCCAGGGCGCGCTCGCGCCCGCGGGTCTGGCCGATGAGTTCCAGCGCCCGTGCGACGTCGGCGTCGTTGGTCAGCGGGCCGGTGAGCAGCCCGCGAAGCTCCTCGCCCGCCGGCGAGTCCTCTTGCAGCGCGTAGAGCACCGGCAGCGTGAACACGCCCTCGCGCAGGTCGGTGCCGGGGGTCTTTCCGGACTGTTCGGGGTCGGAGAAGATGTCGATGATGTCGTCGACGATCTGGAAGACCATGCCCACCGCGTCGCCGATGCGGGAGCAGCGCTCCACCACCTCGTCGGAGGCGCCGGCGTGGCGCGCGCCCAGGTAGGCGGCGGAGGAGATGAGCACGCCGGTTTTTTCCTCGATGACTTTCAGGTAGTGCTCCACGGGGTCTGCCGCGCCCGTGCCGTCCGCGCCGACGGTTTCGCGCATCTGGCCGGTGACCAACTCGGAGAATGTGTCGGCGAAGTGGGCCACGGTGTCGAGGTCCATGAGCGCCATCTGTCGCGACGCGTGGGCGAACAGGATGTCGCCGGCGAGGATGGCCACGGTGTTGGTCCACCGGGTGTTGGCGGATTCGACGCCGCGGCGGCGCTCGGCTTCGTCCATGACGTCGTCGTGGTAGAGCGTGGCCAGGTGCACCATCTCGGTCACGGCGGCGCCGCGGATGACGTTTTCGGCGCCGGGGTTCGGCCCGAATTCGCTGCAGAGCAGCGCCATCATGGGGCGGAAGCGTTTGCCGCCGGCTTTGGCCAGGTGGGTGACTTTGTCGGTGAGGAAGCTCTCCCCGCGGTTGAGCTCCGTTATCAGCAGCTCCTCCACCGCTTCGAGCCCGGTGTTGAGCCGGGTGTTGAGCGCGTCGTCGCCCAGGTCCAGGTTGAATCCGTGGCGCGGTGACGGAGTGGTGCCGTACGTCATAGATAACGTCCTTGCAGGTTGGATGGGCCCATGTGTAACGCACTAACCGTAGCCCAATTACCCCGCCGGGTGCACTTGCGGGTGGCGCTGGCAGAATGTGGCGCGTGAGTGAGTTGTTCGACCTCGTTGTTGTGGGCGCTGGCCCTGCGGGTTCCGCAGCCGCGATCGCGGCGCAGCGCGCCGGCATGAGCACTTTGCTTCTCGACACGCAGGGCCCCCGCCGCGACAAAACTTGCGGGGACGGGCTGACGCCGCGCGCCGTCGATACGCTTGTGCGCTTGGGGCTGGACGTGCCTGCGTACCGCAACAAGGGCCTAAAGTTGCATGGCTTCGGCGGGGATGTTGTCGCGCCGTGGCCGCGCGGCGAGGGGTCCGCGTCCCCGAGGGCGAGGTTTGACGCGATGCTTGTCAGCGAAGCTTCGCTCGCCGGCGCAACCGTGCGCCACGACTGCGCGGCGACGGGGGTGCGTTTCAG
Organism: Corynebacterium sp. HMSC034A01; assembly: GCF_001838175.1. Taxonomy (NCBI): domain Bacteria; kingdom Bacillati; phylum Actinomycetota; class Actinomycetes; order Mycobacteriales; family Corynebacteriaceae; genus Corynebacterium; species Corynebacterium sp. HMSC034A01. The sequence goes on from NZ_KV835972.1 coordinate 5,358, forward strand.
CGGTTCCGCGATCAGCGAAGTGGAGACCGAACAGGGCGTGGTGCGTGCCCGCTGGGTGGTCGTGGCGGACGGGGTGCGCTCCCCCTTCGGCAAGCTGCTGGGACGTACGTGGCACCGCGGGCAGGTCTACGGGATCGCGGCGCGCTCCTACTGCACGTCACCCTTTTCGGACGAGCCGTGGATGCACTCGCACGTGGAACTTCGCGACGCCGACGGGGTGATCCAGCCCGGCTACGGCTGGATCTTCCCGCTCGGCGACGGCACCGTCAACCTGGGCTGCGGCGCGCTGTCTACCGACGCGCGCCCGGCGAAGGTGAACACGAAGAAGCTGCTCGCCCTATACGCCTCGCAGCAGCGCGAGGCGTGGCAGCTCGGCCCAGAAAAGGCCGTGGCCTCGGCGCTTTTGCCCATGGGCGGGGCGGTGTCCAACGCGGCGGGGCCGAACTGGGCGCTGGTCGGCGACGCGGCGGCGTGCGTGAACCCGCTCAACGGCGAGGGCATCGACTACGGGCTGGAAACGGCGGTGCTCGCCGTCGACCTGATCGCGGACGGCGGGGATTTGACGCTTGCGTGGCCAGCGCTTCTGCGTGAGCAGTACGGCGACGCGTTCACGCTGGCCCGCACCCTGGCGCGCCTGCTCACCTACCCGCAGTTTTTGCCGCTGGCGGGCCCGGTGGCGCTGCGCGGGCTCGGCGGGCGCTACCTCATGCCGGCGGCGGCGCGGCTGATGGGCAACCTCGTGGCCGAGGGGGATACGGACCTCGTCGCAAGGCTGTGGCGTACAGCTGGCAAGAGCGCGCGGGCGGTGTCTGGCGGCCAGCCGCTTTGGGACGTGCGCTAGACCGGCTTCACCGCACTATGCAGCGCGACGATGCCCGCGGTGAGGTTCTGCCAGCTGGCGTCTGACCAGCCGTTGGCGTTGATCGCCGCGGCGAGCTCCTCCTGGCCCGGCCAGGCGCGAATGGACTCGGCGAGGTACTCGTAGGCCTCCGCGTTGGAGGAAAACAGCTTCGCCAGCGCCGGCACCGCCAGCGGCAGGTACTCCTTGTACAGGATGCGGAAACCCGGCACGACGGGGGTGGAAAATTCGTTGACGGCCAAACGCCCGCCCGGCTTGGTCACGCGCGCCATCTCGCGCAGGCCCGCCTCGAAGTCGTGGACGTTGCGCAGCCCGTAGGAGATGGTCACCGCGTCGAAGGTGTCATCCGCAAACGGCAGGTGCATCGCGTCGCCGACGACCTTGGGCACGTCGCGGTCCTTGCCGGCGGCGAGCATGCCCTGGGAAAAGTCGCAGGCCACTACCCACGCGCCGGACTTGCCCAGCTCCACGGTGGAGACGGCGGTGCCGGCGGCGAGATCCAGCACGAGCTCGCCGGGCTGCAGGTTCAGGCGCTCGCGGGTGCGGCGGCGCCAGTACTTGTCCAGGCCGAACGACAGCACGGGGTTGGTGATGTCGTAGTTTTTGCCCACGTCGTCGAACATGCCGGCAACGTCGAAGGGCTTTTTGTCCAGATCCGCCTTGGCCATGGTGCGCAAGTTTACTTTGCCACCCACAAACGGAGGTCGTACGACAACACAACACTTGCAAGTTCGGCTCACCGAACTTTATTATTCGCCGGTATGGGACTTGATGACTCCAACATGGGCGCATGGCTCGAAGCCATCGCATTGTTCGAGACCGCACGCGAAGGCGACTACCTCGCGTCCTCGCGGCTCGTGCGTTCCAGCGCTAACCCGGAAGACGTCACGCTCAACCTGATGCGGCTGCTCGCCGTCTACCTGCGCGACGAATCCCCGCAAAAGCTCGACCGATTCATTGCCACGTCCCACCGCGTCGGCCCGCCGCCGCTTCTCTAACCGCACGGAAAAACACAGAAAGAAAAGGACCAACATGCTGAAATCCAAGGCGCTCGCACTCGCCGCCACGGCTGCGCTAGCTGCCGGCCTCGCAGGCTGTTCGCAGGACAGCACCGACGCCGCAGGCGGCAAAGACACCCCCGTGGTACTCACCACGTTCACGGTGATCCAGGACATCGCCTCGAACGTCGCCGGCGACCACCTGCGGGTGGAGTCCATCACCAAACCCGGCGCGGAAATCCACGGCTACGAGCCCACCCCCGGCGACATTTCCCGCGCCGCCGATGCGGACCTGATTTTGGATAACGGCATGAACCTGGAGAACTGGTTCGCCCAGTTCGTCGCCGACCTGGACGTGCCCCACGCCGTGGTCAGCGAAGGTGTCGACCCGATCGACATCGCCGAGGACGCCTACGCCGGCAAGCCCAACCCGCACGCCTGGATGAGTCCGGTGAACGTGCAGAAGTACGTGGACAACATCGTCGACGCGTTCAGCGAACTCGACCCGGAGCACGCCGATGATTTCAAGGCCAACGGCGAAACATACAAGCAGGAACTGCAGGCTGTGCAAGACGAGCTGGAAACCAAGCTCGCCGCTGTCCCCGACAAGCAGCGCGCCTTGGTCACCTGCGAAGGTGCGTTCTCCTATCTGGCTCGCGACGCGAAGTTGACCGAGCGCTACATCTGGCCGGTCAACGCTGAGCAGGAAGCCACCCCGCAGCAGATCGCCGGCGCGATCGAGTTTGTGAAGGAAAACAACGTCCCGTCTGTGTTCTGTGAATCCACGGTCTCTAACGCGCCGATGATGCAGGTCGTGAAGGCCACCGGCGCGGAGTACGGCGGCACCCTCTACGTCGATTCGCTTTCTGAGGAAAACGGTCCGGTGCCGACCTACCTGGATCTGATTCGCCACGACACGAAGGTGATCATCGACGGTTTGAACGGGGGCAAGCAGTGATCCCCGCAATCGCGGTTGACGATGTTGCGGTGCGCTACGGCGACGTCGTCGCGCTCGACGGCGCAACTTTGAGCGTCCAACCAGGCCGTATCTGTGGGCTGATCGGGATGAACGGCGCGGGCAAATCCACGCTACTCAAGGCGATCATGGGGTTGGTCAAGCCGGATCGCGGCACGGTTCGTATCAACGGCATCGACCCCATGCGCGCCCGCAAGACGCAGGTGCTGGGCTACGTCCCGCAGAGCGAGGACGTGGACTGGCAGTTCCCGGTCACAGTGCGTGATGTGGTCATGATGGGCCGCTACGGCCACATGGGCTTTACCCGCCACGCGCGTGCGGAGGACATTGCGGCTGTGGATCGCGCGTTAGAGCGCACCCACCTTGAGTCGTTCGCAGACCGCCAGATCGGCCAACTTTCGGGTGGCCAGAAGAAGCGTGCCTTCATCGCCCGCGGTATCGCTCAGGGTGCGAGCATCATGCTTCTCGACGAACCCTTCGCCGGCGTGGACAAACATTCCGAGGCCACCATCACTGAGCTGCTGCGTGACCTCGCGGCAGAAGGCACCACTATTTTTGTGGTGACGCACGACCTGGTTGCCTTGCCCCAGCTCGCGCCGGAGACAGTGCTGTTGAACCGCCGGGTGTTGATGCACGCCCCGACTGAAGTGGTGTTAGAGCCGGACAATTTGGTACAGGGCTTCGGTATGGGGGTGTCAGCATGATTGCGCTGCTTACGGAGCCGTTTGGGTACGAGTTCATGATGCGTGCGCTTGCGACCTCGCTGGTGGCGTCGATTGTCTGCGCGCTGTTGTCGTGCTGGCTGGTGTTGGTTGGCTGGTCGCTGATGGGCGATGCGGTAAGCCACGCTGTCCTACCGGGCGTGGTGCTGGCCTACATTCTGGGCGTGCCGTTTGCCGTCGGCGCGGTGGTGTTCGGGTTCCTTGCGGTGGCACTGATCGGGCTGGTGCGCGATACGTCCCGGGTGAAGGAGGATGCGGCCATTGGCATTGTGTTCACCACCATGTTCGCGCTGGGGCTCGTGCTCATTTCGGTAACCCCTTCGCACACGGATCTGAACCACATCATCTTCGGCAATCTGCTTGGTGTGTCCCGTGGGGACCTGCTGCAGGTGGCCATCCTGGGAGCGATCGTGTTGAGCGTGCTGGTGCTCAAGCGGCGCGACTTCACCCTCTACGCGTTCGATCCCACCCATGCACACGCGATTGGGTTGAATCCGCGCCTGCTCGGTGCGGCCCTGCTGGCACTGCTGGCGCTGACGTCAGTGGTGGCACTCCAGGCCGTTGGCGTGATCCTGGTGGTGGCGATGCTGATCATCCCGGGTGCGACCGCCTACCTGCTCACCAACAAGTTCGGCACGATGCTGGTCATCGCCCCGACCATGTCGGCAGCGTGTGCAATCGTGGGGTTGTACTGCTCCTACTACCTGGACACAGCCTCTGGCGGCATGATTGTGCTCGCCCAAGGTGTGGTGTTTGGTGTGGTGTACCTGTTCGGCCCGCATGGGGTGCTGCGGGGTCGTCGTTACGCATCCACGCGCACGAAGACGGAATCCGTGGCTTCCTCGCCGAGCGGCACCGCCTCCGCCGCGCCGGCAAGCCGGACCGCGACCGCGCCGGAGTAAGGGGCACCCTCTCCCACCTCGAGGGTTGCGCCGACGACGAGCCCATGGCTGTCAAGGAACTTCAGCAGCTTCGGGTCGTCGTCCGCGATGCGCTCGATCGTGGCCGTGTGCCCGGGTTGCACACCGGTCAGCGGCACCGCCGCGGGGGTGTCGACACGGCCGCTGGCTGAGGGGATGGGGTCGCCGTGGGGGTCGCGGCTGGGGTAGTCCAAAAACGCGTCGATACGGTCGACCATGAAGTCGCTCACCGAGTGTTCGAGGTTTTCGGCCTCGTCGTGCACCTGGTCCCAGGTGTAGCCCAACGCCTCCACCAAAAACGTTTCAATCAGGCGGTGGCGGCGGATCATCGCCACCGCGTACGTGCGGCCTGTGTCGGTCAGCTCGACGGCGCCGTAGGGCTTATGTTCCACCAGGCCCTGCTCGCCGAGCTTGCGCACCCCGTCGGAGACGGTGGATTTGCGCAGTCCAAGGTGCTTGGCCACCGACGACGGCGTCACCGGCGTATCTGACCACTCCGAAAGCGCCCAGATGCCTTTGAGGTAGTTCTGGGTGCTGGTGGACAGGTCGCCGACGGACATGCTCGCCACTCTACTTGGCGGCGCGCATGCGCCTACGCGGTATCGCCGCGCCGCGCTTGCCTGCGGGATTGGCCTAAGCGTGCCGGCGCCCAGCGCGGCAGGGCCACGTCGCGGCCGAACAGGTGCACCACGTTGCGCTCGTAGGTCTCCAGCACCTCGGTGTAGTAGCCCAGCAGCTGGTCGCCGAGAGCGGCCCAGGTCTTGTCAGCCACGGATTCGCGGGCGGCGGCCTGCAGGCTGGCGTGGCGGGCGTCGTCGAGGATCCAGCGCGTGGCGTCCGGCAGCTCGTCTTCGAAGGTGTCCACCTCGAGCAGCAGGCCGTTGTCGCCGTGTTGGATCAGGTCGATGGGACCGCCGGCGCGCGGGCCGATCGTCGGCACGCCCGAGGCCTGCGCCTCCTGGATGGCCTGGCAGAACGTCTCAAACTCGCCGGTGTGCACGAACAGGTCCAGCGACGCGTACGCGCGGGCGAGCTCCTCGCCGGACAGCGCCCCGGTGAACACGGCGGAGGGCAGCACCGTCGCCAGCTCGTCTCGCTCGGGGCCGTCGCCGACGACGACGAGTTGGACCGACGGGTCGCTGACAAGCGGGGCGAGGCGGTGCACCGACTTCTCCGCGGCCAGCCTGCCCACGAAGCCCACGATCTTCTTCGCCCCCGTGGGGTCCCACATGCGGCGCAGCACGTCGGAGCGCTTGTCCGGGTTGAACAGTTCGGTGTCCACGCCGCGGCCCCAGTGGCGCACGTTGTTGATGCCGTGGGATTCGAGCATGCGGATATAGCTTGACGACGGCGCCAGCGTCATCTCGCTCATATTGTGAATCGTGCGCGTCCAGTCCCACGCCAAATTCGCCACCATGGGCAGGTGGTACTTGGTGGCGAAGCCGGCGACGTCCGTCTGGTAAAGCGCCACCGCCGGCACCCCGAGCTGGCGCGCGGCGAACGCGCCCGCCCCGCCGAGGACGAACGGGCTGGCCAGGTGGATGATGTCCGGCTTGAACTGGGAAAGCGCCGCGGCGACGGTGGTGGTGGGCACGCCGATCGGCAGCGAATCCACCAGCGGGACCATCACAGTGGGCACGCGGACGATCTCGAAGCCGAGGTAGTCCGGGATCTCGTCCTGGAAGTCGCGTGCGCCTGGCGCGACCACCATCGCCTCGTGGCCTTCGCGCTTGAGGTGCTCGAGCACGCGCAGCACCGAATTGGTCACTCCGTTGACGTTGGGCAGGAAAGACTCCGCCACGATTCCCACTCGCATATCAGGCACTCTCCCACTGCAATCCGAACTTGTCGCCAATTTTGGTTGAACCAAACATGAATTTTTACTCCTCCGGCACCCACCGTCCGACGGCGAACCAGGCCCCGGCGGCGACGAGCGTGGCCACCGCCCACGTCGACAGGGCAGGGGTCAGCGCCAGCGCCCAGCCGCGGCCTTCCACCTTGACCAGGTCGGGGTCGGACTTCGCGTAGGTCACCCACACGTGCTGCCCTTCCCCCAGGCCGGTCGGGTACAACAGCCCGCGCGGCGGGGAGACCAGCTGGCCGTCTTCGGTTTGGTACTCCACGAACGTGCGCATGGGTCCGGTTTCGGTGACGGTGGCGGTGCCGCGGCCGGGGTTGGCCTGGATGCGGGCGTCGTTGAGCGCGGGGCCGGCGACCATTGCCACGCTGCCGAGCGTGGCAAAAGCGTAAAGCGCGAGCACTACCTGGTGCGCGCGGCGGCGCCACCTCATCGGTTCAGGCGCGCCGCCAGCGCCCGTCGGGTTGCGCGTGTGGTGGCGGCTTCCACGACGGTGATCGGGTTCGGCTGGGATTCGAGCTCCAGCAGCACCTCGTTGAGTTCGGCGAGGGTGTCGGCGCGGCGGTAGTCGGCCCCGTAGGCTTCCGCCAGCTTCTCGACGTCCACGCCGTGCGGCGTGCCAAACACCCGCTCAAACGCGCCGCGGAGGTGGTCTGCGCCTGGTTCGAGGGCCTCGAAGATGCCGCCGCCGTCGTCGTTGGCCACCACGATGGTGAGGTTGCCCGGGCGTGGCTCGTCGGGCCCGATGAGCAGGCCGTTGGCGTCGTGGATAAAGGTCAGATCCCCCATCAGGGCGACGATACGCGGTGCGCGGATCTCGTCGGGCCGCAGCGCCTGGGTGGCAAGCGCCACGCCGACGGCCTGGGAGACGGTGCCGTCGATGCCCGCGGCGCCGCGGGCGGCGTAGGTGGACACCCCGTCGAACGGCATGCCCACAAACGACGCGTCGCGCACCGGGTTGGACGAGCCGAGCACCAGCGTGTCGCCCACGCCGAGGGTGTCGCACACCGCGGCGGCGACGTGCAGGCCGGTGAACCCGAACTCGTCTTCCGTGAGCGCCTGGCGCACGGTTTCGGCGCCGACGTCGCCGGCGGCCTCGCAGATCTTCAGCCACGTGTCCGTGGGCTGGCCGGTGGCGTTGACACGCGAGCCGCGTGTGTCCGGCTGGCCGGTGAACGTCCCGGTGCGCGAGATGCCGATGACCTCGATGTCCGGGTCCGCCAACAGCGCCATCACGTCACGGTGCAGCGTCGGGTGGCCGACCACGATGACCTGCTCCGGTTTGGTGTCGGCGGCGAAGTCGCCCCCGTCGTGGGAGATGGCCACCTCGGACTGCGCAAAGAAGCGCGCGGCCAGCGGGTGCACCTGGTGGAAGGGTGTGGGCGCGGTGGGCTCGGCGATGGTGGGCATGTGCTCGAGTCCCGGCACCTCCCAGGCCTCGTCGCCGGCGATGACCAGGGTGTTGCGGGTCAGGTCGACATCAACGGCGCCGTTGTCCACGTACCCGCGAGCCCCCTCGAGCGCACCCGGCCCAACCCGGCGCGGCTGCCCCACCGGCTCCGGCAACGCTTCCGGTACCAGCGGGGCGTCCAGGGCCACGTTGATGTGGACCTGGGGGGTGGCAAAGGAGGCCGCGTGGGCGTCGTCAAGCGATTGCACCTGCTGCGTTTCGGCGTAGCGGCTGAAGATGCCCTGCTGCCAGATGGTCTGGCTTGCCCCGGTGCCCACGAGGCGCTCCGGGCGGTCCGCGCTGATCACCGCGAGCGGGGTGTGGGACATGTGCGCCTCAATCACCGCCGGGTACGCGTTGGCCACGGCGGTGCCGGAGGTCATCACCACGCCGACGTGGCGGCGCTGCACTCGTGCCAAACCGAGGGCGGTGAAGGCGGCGGAGCGCTCGTCGATACGCATGTGCACCGTCACGTCGCGGCGCGCCAAAAGCGCGTAGGCCAGCGGCGAGTTGCGCGAGCCCGGGCTCATGACCACATCGGTGCAATGCTTCGCGACGAGCTCCGCCACCGCCGCCGCAATCTCCATAGCTGCCATCTACTGCTCCTGTAGGTACTCGTCCGCGCCGCCGCGCAGCTGGTCCAGAATGTCGCGGGCGCCGTCGCGGATTTCGCGCTCGATCTCGTTCGGATCCGGCGCCGGCACCGGCTCCGGCTCCAGCGTGGCGGTGGGGTTGTCCCGGTCCCGGAAAATGGACGGGAACTTGGTGGTGGTCTCCGTCTTCGTTTCCGTGGTGGTCTGGGTAACCGTGCTGGTCTCCGTCACCGGCGGCTTGTCCGCCTCCGCCGCCGCGCCGCGCCACAGCACGGCCAGCACCACCGCGGCGATGAAGCTCAGCGCCGCGAACACGCCAAGTGCGATCGCGCCCGCCGACGTGCCCTTCTCCGGCTCCGGCTCATAACCATTGTCGTAGTACGGCTGTTCGTAGACGGGCTGGGCGTAGTGCTCCTCGTAGCGCGGCTGCGCCTGCTGCTGGTACTGGTTTTGGGACTGGTCCGGGAAGTACTGCCGGGGTCGCTCGCGGCGCGGCTCGCCACCCTGGGGGCCGTACTGTCTCGTCTCGTTATCCATGCGAAATACACTAGCGCGCCCCGCCAAAAGCTCTTGACGGGGCGCGAAGGTGTCGCGGCGGTATGGGCTTACAGCACCAGCCCGAACACTGGCACCGCGATGAAGTAGGTGGCCAGCGTGATCAGCACCATGGCGATCACGTTGAGCCAGACGCCGCCCTTGATCATCTCGCCCATGGTGACGTAACCGGAGGAGTACGCGATCGCGTTCGGCGGGGTCGCCACCGGCAGCATGAACGCACAGGTGGCGGCGAGTGCTACTGGGATGGCAAGGAGCATGACGTTCATCTCCGTGGCGTCGGTAAGCCCGATGCCCACTGCGACGCCGCCCATGATGGGCAGGAACGTCGCGGCGGTGGCGGTGTTAGAGGTCAGCTCCGTCAAGATCAGCACGAGCGCGGCGACTGCGAAGATAAGCAGGATCATCGGCAGCGACGCCAGCCCCTTGGCCTTCTCGCCGATCCACAGGGACAGGCCAGTAGCGGTGAACATGGCGGACAGGGAAAGCCCGCCGCCGAACAGCAGCAGCACGTCCCACGGCATCTCGTTGGCCGTCTCCCAGTCCAACAGACGCTTGCCGTTGGAGGTGCCGGGCACGATGAACATGAGCAAGCCGGCGATGATGCCCACAATCGCGTCGTCGTACGGGAAGTCCCAGCCGAACTGGCTGCGGCCAAGCGGGATGAAGATCCACGCCAATGCGGCCACGAGGAAAATCACACCGACTGCGACCTGGGGGAAGGTCCAGGGGCCGAGCTTTTTCAGCTCGGCGTCGATGAGCTCGCGCCCGCCCGGGATGGTATCCACCTCAGGCTTGAACACGGTGATGAGCACCCACCACGCGATGAAGGTGAACACCACGGCCACCGGCAGGCCCACCAGCATCCACTCGCCGAAGCCGATGACGATGCCGTGGGCTTCTTCCATGTAGCCCTTCAGCAGCGCGTTCGGCGGGGTGCCGATGAGCGTTGCCAGCGATCCAATCGACGCCGAGTACGCGATCGCCAGCATGAGCGCGGTAGCGAACTTCTTCTGGTTTTTCATCCCGCCGACGGTGTCCGCGGTGAGCATGAGCACGGAGGTGCCGATGGGCAGCATCACCACGGCGGTTGCGGTGTTGGACACCCACATGGACATAAAGCCGGTGGCGAGCATGAAGCCCAAAATGATGCGCTTCGGGCTGGTGCCCACCACCTTGACCACCATCAGCGCCAGGCGGCGGTGCAGGTTCCAGCGCTGCAGGCCCAGCGCCATGAGGAAGCCGCCCATGAACAAAAAGATCGTCGCGGACGCGTACGGCGAGGAGACCTCTTTAAACGGCGCCACGCCCGCCAGCGGGAACACGGCAATCGGCAGCAGTGCGGTGGCGGCCAGCGGGATCGCCTCGGTCATCCACCACGCGCCCATGAGCACGGTGGTGGCGGCGACGATGCGCATGGTGTCCGCGGAGTACTCCACGCCTTCCTTCGCGCCGGAGGACTGGGAGACGGTATCGGCCGCGCCGGAGGGGAAGAAGAAGTAGACGAGCACGGCCAGCACCACGCCGGTGATCAAGCCGATGAGCTGGCGGCGCCACTCGCCGGGTTCGGGCGCTTTGGCCAGGTCGCCGTCGGAAAGGGCGGCGGAATCGTGGATCACGGGAGTCGACATGGGCGAAAGGTTAGCGGACACCCCCTGATTCCCACACCCGTTTCCGAATTTACACCCGGATTCGGGGGCACTGATTTAGCACCTCTACGCAGGCGCGGACGCGGTCGAACCACCAGTCGCGGCGCGTCGCCGGCGCCCGCAGCGCGTGCAGCCTGTCCGGATCGGGGGTAGTGCGAGTCACCGCCATGCGCCCGTCCGTGATCTCCCGGGGCTCCGCGACGTCTTCAACAAACAGCCGCTGCGTGGCCAGCCCAGCCGCGCGCGAGCCAGCAAGTTTCGCGGCCACCAGCCCCGCGTCCATCCCGACGGCGGTATCCAACGCGCTGGCCACGGTCACATCGAGGTTCAAGTCGCGGGCAATGCGCAGAAGCTTATCGACGCCACCTAACGGCGCCACCTTGCACACCGCCACATCCGCCGCCTGAAGTTCGGCCACCCGGTATGGGTCGGCGGCGCGGCGGATAGACTCGTCCGCCGCGATCGGCGTCTTGGTGCGCCGTCGGACTTCCGCGAGTTCCTCCACGGTGGCGCAGGGCTGCTCGATGTACTCCAGCTCGCCGAGCTTCTCGGCGGCCTCGACGGCCTCATCGACGCTCCAGCCGCGGTTGGCGTCCACGCGAAGGGTCGCGTCGGGGCGAAGTTGGCGGACAGCGGCGACGCGCCGGAGGTCGTCGTCAAGCGATTGCCCCTTCTCCGCCACCTTGATTTTGAAGGTGGAAACGCCCGGGTAGCGCGCGAGCACCGGCTCGACGTCGGCGACCGCCGGGATGGTGCCGTTGACCTCGACTTCGCCGTGCGCTTCAGGCAGGCCGGTAAATGCCGCCTCGATGCCGGCGGCGAGCCACGCGGCGGATTCCTGCGCGCCGTATTCGACGAAGGGGGAGAATTCGCCCCAGCCGGCGGGGCCGTCGATGAGCAGGGCCTCGCGGGTGGTCACGCCGCGGAATTTCACGGCCATGGGCAGGGCGACGACATGGGCGCGCTCGAGGATCTCGTCGGCGGAAGGCAGCATGGTGCAAAGTGTAGGCATGAGTTACTCCACCGCCCAGCCCTTCGACCCCAGCCAGTGGCGCGAGGTCGAGGGCTTCGATTTCACGGACATCACCTACCACCGCCACGTGGGCGACACGCGTGCCGACGGCACCGTGCGCATCGCGTTCGACCGCCCCGAGGTGCGCAACGCGTTTCGCCCCCACACCGTGGATGAGCTCTACCAGGCGTTGGATCACGCCCGGCGCGATCCGTCGGTAGGCGTGGTGCTGCTGACCGGCAACGGGCCGAGCGAGAAAGACGGCGGGTGGGCGTTTTGCTCCGGCGGCGACCAGCGCATTCGCGGCCGTTCCGGCTACCAGTACGCCGGCGGCGAGACCGCAGAAACCGTCGACGAAGCGCGTGTGAAGGCCGAGGGCGGGCGCCTGCACATCCTGGAGGTCCAGCGTTTGATCCGCACGATGCCGAAGGTGGTCATCGCCGTGGTCAATGGCTGGGCGGCCGGCGGCGGGCACTCGCTGCACGTGGTGTGCGACATGACCATCGCCTCGAAGGAAGAGGCGCGGTTCAAGCAGACCGACGCGGACGTGGGGTCCTTCGACGCCGGCTACGGCTCGGCGTACCTGGCCAAGATGGTGGGACAGAAGTTCGCCCGCGAAATCTTCTTTTTGGGCCGCACCTACTCGGCGGAGGAGATGCAGCGCATGGGCGCGGTGAACATCGTCGCGCCGCATGCCTCGCTTGAGGACGAGGCGATCCAGGTCGCCCGCGAGATCAACGGCAAGTCCCCCACCGCGCAGCGCATGCTGAAGTTCGCGTTCAACCTTGTCGACGACGGCCTGATGGGCCAGCAAGTCTTCGCCGGCGAGGCCACCCGCCTGGCGTACATGACCGACGAGGCCGTCGAGGGCCGCGACTCGTTCTTAGAGAAGCGCCCGCCGAATTGGGAGGAATTCCCCTTCTACTACTAGGCGTCTTGCTGCTCGGCCGCGCCGGCCAGCAAGTCCTCTACTGAAATTGCGCCGCCTGCCGCTTCGAACTCCCTCTGGGCGTCGGTCAAAAGCTGCGGGTCGTTGAGGATGTCTGCGATGGTTTGGGCCAACCCGACCGCGGCATCGAACGCGCCTGCAAAAGCGTGATCTGAGATCGCCGCGTCGGCGAAATCGGTGGTGTGCAGTGCTGTACCCTCCGGCGCGATTTTCACCAGCGGATGGATACCCGGAACCAGGTGGGACACGTTGCCGAAATCGGTCGATGCGGCTTGCGAATCCGGCAAGGTCCCCGCCGGAAGCACATCCCTTCCGCGTGACGCCTGCGTGGCACCCCACCGCCGAGCGAGCGTCTCGTTGTTTCGCACGGGCAGTGACATCGGATGTTCGTCCCACTGCGCATCCACTGCCGTGCCTGTCATTAACGCCGCACCCTGAAGGATGTCCTCCACGCGTTGGCTTAAGTCCATCAGTGTCTCTGTGTACAGCGAGCGAACATACAGCTGCAGGGTGGCGGTCTCGGGGATGATCGAGGCGCGGGCTCCGCCGTCTGCAATCACGGCATGCAACCTGTCTGAAGGCGGCATCTGCTGGCGCAGCAGCCCGCACGCTTGGTAAGCGAGCGTCGCCGCGTCGAGGGCGTTTCGCCCCATGTACGGCTGCATCGACGCGTGCGCCGGCACGCCGGTGAAGGTGGCCGTCAACGTGCGGCGGCCCACCCACACGTGGGACACAAGGTCGTAGGAAAACGGGTGCATCATCACTGCGCAATCGACGCCGTCCAGCATGCGGCCGCGGATCATGTATTCCTTGCCTGTGTGCCCCTCTTCCGCGGGGGTGCCAAGGAACACGATCCGGCCGCTGCCGCTTCCAACGGCGCCGAGAAACGCGCCTACCCCGGCCGCCGCAATGACGTTGTGCCCGCAGGCGTGGCCGATGCCGGGTAGCGCGTCGTACTCAACCAACACGGCAACAGTGGGATGCGCCGCTGGGTCGTAATCGTTGCTGTGCCATTCGGCCCGCAGTGCCGTCGATACGCCATGTGCGCCACGTTCCACCTGGAACCCGCGGCGTTCAAGAATTCCGGCGATCACCGCTTGCGCGTGGTGCTCTTCAAACGCCTCCTCCGGGTGGGCGTGCAGGTCGCGGACGATGTGGTTGAGGTCCGCGCGGACCTTTTCCACCCGCGCCTCGGCGTCCTTCCAGGACTGCAGGTGCTCTGGACTTCTCGGCACACGATCGAAGTCCGGCTCTGCCTCCGCGAGTCGGTCCTGGACGGCTTCATCCATGCGCTCCAAGAACGCGCTGGAGGGGGTGGTTGGTCGGGCGGGTCGGTCGGAAGTAGGCATTGGTGCTCAGCAGTGGTCTTGTCGAACAGGACATTTCGGCCGACGGTAACAAAAAGCCCGTGCACCACGTCGGAGCCAATTTCCTCACTCTTACTAGACACCTGTGCGGGAATTTCAGGGCGCTTCAAGGTCAGCGGGTTACGCTCCGGCCATGTTGAGACGAACGATGACAGCCACAATCGTCGCCGCCTCGCTGACTCTGGCCGCGTGCGACGGAAACATCCCAGACACCCCGACCACCGCTGACGCCGCCGATGCCTCCGCCGCGGAAGCGGCCCCGCCCGCCGACGCTCCCGCCGCTGCCCCTGTCGCGCCGGTTGCGGACGAAGACAACCTCCCCGCGCCCCCGCCATCGTCGGCGGTACCCAACAAGCGCGACGCGTACGCCGCAGCACTCGCGGACCCCGCGCAATACTTCGCCGACCAGGACGGCCTCGACGGCACGTTCACCTACGACCTCATCGACGTCGACGGCGACGCCGAACTCGAGCTGCTCCTGCGCGCTGGCAAGGAAGGCCCGGCACCGGTGCGGGTGCTGCAGCTTGTCGACGGCACCCTCACGGCCACCACCGACTACCTGGTTGACGCCGCCGGCACCTACCCCACCGTGTTCACCGCCGGCGTGCAGCCGGGACTGACGCAATACGAGACGGACGGTACGACGCTGACCGCGACCCAGTTCGAGCTGCACGGCAACCGCCTGGTCAAGACGTTCGGCCCGGAGGAGACCATCGTGGGCAACCCACTGGACGACGTGACCCTGATCCACTGGACCCCGACCACGGACACCGCGCAGCTGGCGGAGCTGGACCAGCCCGACCCGCTGAACGTGCCGCGCGAAGGCACCATGAAGCAGGTCTCCGACATCCCGGAGCTCAACGACCAGTCCTACCGCGTGCAGTTCGGCACCCGCGACCGCGGCGGCCGCATCCCGGTGACCTACCCGGACCTCGGCTGCGCCGGCCTCCTCGAGCCGACGCACGCCTCCGCTGGCGAGGAGATCCAGGACGGTTTCCGCGAGAACATCACGGAAGGCACCTGCGACAACGGCGGCACCTGGCACTTCTCCATCAACGACTCCCGCGAGCGCGCCACCTACAACGCCCCCACCGGGCGCTACCACGCGGAAGGCCCGCTGACCCGCACCGGCTAAGCACGGCTCAGCGACGGACCGGGCGCATCCCGCGCAGTACTCGGAGCAGCACAACCACCACCGCGGCCAGCAGGATTGCGCCAACCGCGAGCGCACCCCACACCCGCAGGCCGGTGGCGGTCACGGGCCAGGCGGGCACCGCGGCGATCCACAGGAAGGACTCCGCCAGTACGTCGCCGCCAATGGTGACAGAGACGATCGTGACCAGGATTGTCGCCGCCAGCGTCCACATCACGCCAAAGCGCACGGTCACAGCGAGCGCAGCGAGGGTGAGGACGGTGCCGGCAATTACGGCGAGCACACCAAAACGCGCACTCCCAGCCACTGCGCCCGCGATCAGGCACACAAGCGCAACGATGCTGGTAAACCAGCTCATTAGCGCGAGGCCGACTCGCGGGTGCTCCACTTGCATCAGCGCCCATGCCGGGCGGATCCGCGGCCACACAAGCGTGGGCAACACGCCCGCGCCAACCGGGAGGATCGCGTACGCGAACAGCGCCTGGCGCACATCTGCCGGATAACGTGTGGCAAACAAAAGTACCAGTGCGGTCAGCACAAGCACCATGCTTAACGACGGCATCCGCCCCGCCCTCGCAACCCCCTTCCACGCGGACACAAACCCGGTGTGCGCGGGCCTCGGCTTGGCCGGCCCAGTAAGCGCGGGCGCAACGACTTCGTGGGTGGTGCGGCGTCTAAGAATGGGTCGCGTGCGGCGCGGAGTGAGCACGGCAGCAGCGAATCCGGCCGCGGCTAGAAGCAAGGTGAGCGCGAGCGCAGGAAACGGCGACTCGCCGGCCATGGGTGAGGTGTCCTCCAGCGGCAACAGGTTGAAGTGCATCTCCATCGTGGGTAACGCCAAGCGCGCGGGCCAGGCACCGGGGTTAAGCCACCACCAGCTTCGCTCCACGAAGTACCCGAGCTCGATGGTGAACACGAATGCGGCTACGAGCGTCGGCAACAGCCCAACACGGCGTGTGGCCGCGGCTGCCAGGCCCGCGGGGCCCAGCATGCCGAGCCACACAAACGCACCGACGAGCGCGACTTGCGCAGCGCCATCCAGGCCGAACACCAGCGCCGCCGCAACGGGCACCACGAAGTCCAGAACGGCGAACACGGCCAGGGCCAGCCACACCACTGTGATGCGGGCGGCGCGGGTGCCCGTGGAGGAGACGGGCCGCCAGAGTGTGCCCCCGGCGCGGGAGTCGCGCTCGCGGTTTTCAGCCAGTCCCGCAAACAGCGCCGCAACGGGAGCGGCCATACCGGTGACCAAAAGCCCCTGGGGATACAGCAGGGACTTCGCGGAGCCGACATCGCCGACCAACGAAAAAGCAGTCAGCAGCAGGCCAAGAAGCAGCCCCGCTCCTGCGAGCCACCACAGCGTTGAGCCTTTGGCGCGGATCCATTCGGCGCGAAGCAGACTCATTGCCCGCCCCCTGCGGTCAAGCGGAAGAAGGATTCCTCCAAGTTCGGCCCGAGCTCCGCAAGTTCCCCGGCGAAGCGGACGTCGCCGCCGGCGATGACGGTGGCGTCGTCCGCCATGTGCAGCACCTCGCCCAACTGGTGGGAGCTGACCAGCACAGTGCGCCCGGCGCGGGCGTAGTCCCTCAGGTAGGCGCGCAGGTGGGCGATGCCCTCGGGGTCGAGGCCGTTTTGGGGCTCGTCCAAAATGAGCACCTCCGGCTCACCGATGAGCGCCTGCGCCAGCGCCAACCTGCCCTTCATTCCGGTGGAGAAGGTGCCCGCCTTCTTCTTGCCTGCACCCTGCAGGCCGACGAGTTGGAGCACCCGGTCAGCCTCCGTGTCGGGCAGGCCGAGCAACGCAGTGTGCACGCGCAGGTTGTTGCGCGCGCTCAGGTGGCTGTAGAAGGCGGGGTCATTGATCGAGGCGCCCACGTGCCGCAGCGCCTCGCGGGTGAACGGCTGGCCCACTAGTGTCACCTCGCCCGCGTCCGGCTGGATCAGGCCGAGCAGCACCGACATCAGCGTCGATTTCCCCGCGCCGTTGGGCCCCAACAGCGCGTGGACGCGGCCCGGGGTGGTTGTCAGTGAAATATCGCGCAGCACCTGGTGCCCGCCGAACGAAACTGCGACACCGCGGCAGGCGAGTTGTGTATCGGTCATGCCCCTATCGTCCGCGGCGAGCGAGCCTCACACATCGGTCGGCGGGACCACAACGCCTCCTTCGCTAGGAGGAGATGCCGGCGCGTTGCGCGATCAGCGCCAACGCCACCCGGTCGCGTGCGCCGAGTTTGGCCAGCAGGCTGGAGACGTGCGTTTTCACTGTGGTTTCCGCGATGTACAGCGCGGCGGCGATCTCTGCGTTAGTCGCTCCGCGGCCGATCTCGGCGAGCACCTCAAGCTCGCGGGTAGTCAGCCCCTCCAGCGCAGTGGCCGACGCCGGACTACCTGGACCTTCGCGGACCCACTCCATCACCCTGCCGGTCACGCCGGGCGCGAGGACGGATTCGCCGCCGGCCACCGCGCGCACCGCTCCCGCGAGCACGTCCGGCTCTGCGTCCTTGAGCAGGAATCCGTGGACGCCGGCGGCGATGGCTGCGTGGATGAGCGTGTCGTCGTCGAACGTGGTCAGCATGATCACCCGCGGGCCCAGCTCCATGATGGTGCGGGCGGCGGCGATGCCGTCCAGCACAGGCATGCGGATGTCCAGCACGGCGACGTCGATGCGGTGCGCCCGCGCCTTCTCCACCGCCTCCGCCCCATCGGCGGCTGTGGCCGCGACGGTGATGTCGTCTTGCGCGCCCAGGATGGTCTCGAGCGCACTGAGCAGCAACGGTTGGTCGTCCGCAAGCAAAATCCGGATCATGCCGCCAACTCCGCCCGCACGGTGAATGCCTCGCCTGCCTGCCATGCTTCGAGCGTGCCGCCGGCGCTCGCGGCGCGCTCGCGCAGGCCTTCCAAGCCGACGCCGGTGCCCGGCTGCGGGCGCACCCGCCCGGTAGAGACCACTTCCACCACAACGGTCTGCCCCGGTGTCACGCGCACGGAGACAACTGGGTCCACCTGGTGGCGGGCCGCGTTGGTCAGCGCTTCGGCCACGATGCGGTGGATGGCGAGGGAGGTCACCGGAGGGACGTCGACAGGCGGGGCGTCGAGTGTGACCTGCACACCGGCGTCGCGGAAGCGCTGCACCAGCGCGGGCAGCTCCGCGATCCCCACCACCGGCGCGAACCCGCGATCGCTTTCGCGCAACCCGCGTACGAGCAGGCGGATCTCCGCAAGCGACTCACCCGCTGCAGCGTTGATCTGCTGCAGCGCCTCGCGCTCGCGCCCGGACGCGAGCCCCGCATTAGCCTGCGCCTTGATCAGGGTCAACGAGTGCCCCAGCACGTCGTGGATGTCCCGCGCGATGGCCTGGCGCTCGTCCACCCGCGCCGCCGCCAGACGCTGTTCTTTCGCTTCCGCGGCCCTACGGCGGGCGGCCTCCTCCCCCGCCAGATTCGCACCCAGAAGGTACGCCACTGCGAACGCTGCCCAATGCAGCGCCAGCGTGAGCGCGCCGTCTGCGCCACGGCGGTAGAACAACACGAGTTGCTCGTCCCACGTCCACATAAACGGCGAGAGCAACGCCCACGCGCACGCCGCCGCCAGCATCGCAAGCGCGAAGCGTTTACCGGCGTACCTGCCGGCGACGAACGTCGCCACCGGCACCGCCAGCACCCACAGCGAATAGCCCAGGTTCACCGGCGCAGCCAGCCACACCAGCGCCCAGGCGGTGTTGAGCGCCACTAATGCGGCCGATGCGACCCGCGGCTTGCCGGTGAGCACCGCGAACACAGCGACGAACCCCCAGGACAGCAGGGCCTGCGCCCAGGCGGCGGCGCCCGGGTCGCTGATCGCACTCACGGTGTAGACGGCGGCAAGCACCGCCGCCGCCACCGCGAGCACTGCGTCACCCGTTTTCACATGCACGGGCGCCTAGCTTATCGACGTCTCCGCGCCCCCACCTCCTCCCCAAGGAGGAGACCTACTTGGTCAACCCCGGGATCTGCGGAATGGTGGGCAGCCCCTTGACGCCCGCGTTCTGCAGCAGCGCGAACAGCGCGCCCAGGGCGGTAAGCACCGCGGCGACGATGCCGATGATCTGCGCCAGCTTGGCGTCGAAAGTTGCCGGGGCCTTCTCATCCGGCTTTTCCTCGGGGTCCTTCGGGGCGGGATCCGGCTCAGGCGTGGCGTCGCCCAGGTTGGCGTTTTCCAGTTTCGGCGCCTCCGGCAGCTTCAGGTCCTGCGTGGGGAAGATGACGTGGCTAGTGCCGTCGTGGCAGGTTTTGGACTCCTCGAGCGCGTAGTAGTACGAGCTCTCCAGCGTGTCCAGCACTTGAGCAAAGTAGGTCTTCTTCATGTTCGCGGCGAATGCCTCGCGCTGCCAGCCTTCCACGTGGCGCAGCCACTGCGCGGTGTTTTGGCCGGTGTGGCCGAACGCGTACTCGTCGCCGAGCGGCTGCACCTTCGGCACCCCGCCGTCGATGCCCACGAACCAGTCAGCGTTGCCCTTCAGCGAGCGGCCGGCCGGACCCAGCGGGATCTGGGAGCCTTCCTTCATGTCCAGGTAGAAGTCGGCGTCGGTGGTGTGCAGGCCCAGCGGCTCCAGCTTCTCCTTCGCGGCGGCGCGGGCGTCGGCGCGGATGTCGCCCTCGGGCGTTTTGTCGTCTCGCAGCAGGCGAAGGTGCTCGATGACGGTGGGGTCGGCCACGTAATCGTCGCCAAGCTTCTTCAGCTCCGGGAATGTGGCCTCGAACGCCTCGACGACCGAGGTGGCGTACATGCCGTGCGTGAGCGTCTTCGCGGCGCGTTCGGCTTGGTTGGCGGGGCCGCGCTCGACGTCATTGAGCGTGACGCGGCAGTAGTTGGTGCCGTCCTTGGTAAACGGGGTCAAGGTGGCTGCGGTAGCAGGGGCAGGGACAGTGAGTGAAAGGGCGGTCGCCGCAGCGACGGCCGGTGCGATGATCTTCCTCATGTCTGTTTAATCGGTGGAAAGTGAGATCTGCGTTACAGGTGACTAGGAGCGGGGCTAGCCGGGTCGATAGCTCGATGTCGATAGTTCCAGGTCGATAGTTCCAGGTCAGCGCGTCGAGAGTGTTTTCGACCCAAAATCGGCGAAACGCTGTGACCAGCAACTATCGACATCAAGGTATCGACCTCGCCGCAAACGCTCGTTTCCACCGCCCCGTCGCACCGCCCACCGCGACCCGCCACGTCCGCACCGGTATCGTTTCTGCCATGACGTTGGGCCTTCTCATTCTGCAGTTCGTGGGCTTGGTCGCCCTCGTGCTGCCCGCGTGGTTCGTGGGAAAGCGCAGGCTCGGCTTCAGGTGGGCGTCGCTCGGCTGGGGCACACTGGCGTTCCCACTGTCCCAGGTGGCCAGGTTTGCGTTGGTTATCCCGTTGCAGTTCCTGTTCAGCAAGACATTCGATCCAGCGACGGCCACCGCCCTGACCACCACTTTGTTCCTGGTCACCTCGGGCCTGTTCGAGGAGACCGCCCGCTGGATCGTGCTGCGATTCTGGGACAAGAACACCCGCGAGTGGAACGACGGCGTCGGCTTCGGCCTGGGTCACGGCGGCATAGAGGCGCTGCTACTCTTCACCAACCTGTTTGCCGGCAACATCATGCTGCTGACCAGCGGCGACGCAATCAAGGCGCAGGCCACCGGAAACGACGACCCCGCCACCGCGCAAGCCATTGCAGAGCAGATTGAGGCGCTGCAGAACATCGGCATGGGAATGATCGCCGCAAGCTGGTACGAGCGCGCGCTCGCGATCGCCGCGCACGTGGTGTTCACCCTGATCGTGCTGCGCGCGGTACGCGAGCGCCGCTGGCAGCTCTGGGCGCTTGCGGTTGCCTGCCACATCGGGTTCAACGCCGTTGCCGTGCTCGTCGCGCCCCACAGCGTGCCGGTGATGTACTTGCTGCTCACCGCACTCACAGCCGCGGGGCTGTGGGCGACTATCGACGGCCCGCTGTCGCACAAGACCTTCGCCCGCACCACTCCCACCAACCCCCTCGAGAACGAAACGCCCGCCCCGTGACCCACCTGCTGGAACTTCTCCCCGTCGACCCCGCCAACCCGCTGGCCATCATCCCCGCGCTGGAAGAGGCCCTGACCGGTCAGCGCACACTCCTGCCGGTGCCCGCGAACGACCCGGCACGCACGAACCTGCTGCGTAACACGCTGAAGCCCGGCGCGCCCATCGACGACGACATCGCCCTGGTCGTGTCCACCTCCGGCTCCACGGGCAAGCCGAAGGGCGCGATGCTCACCCCGGCGAACCTGATCTCCAGCGCGGACGCGACCCACCAGGCGCTCGGTGGCGAGGGCCAGTGGCTGCTTGCCATGCCCGTCGCCTACATCGCCGGGCTCCAGGTGCTCGTCCGCAGCATGGTCGCCGGCGTCGAGCCCGCGTTCATCGACCTGACCCGCGGCTTCAACGTCGCCGAGTTCGCCGCCCGCGCCCACGAGCTCGCCCGAACCGGCGAGCGCACCTACACCGCCCTGACCCCGATGCAGCTGGCCAAGGCCACCTCCACGCTCAAGGGCATCGACGCGCTGCGCACGTTTTCCGCGGTCCTCGTCGGCGGCGCCGCAACCAACCCGCGTCTGCTCGACTCGGCTAAGAAGCTGCGCATCAACGTGGTTACCACCTACGGCTCCTCCGAAACCTCCGGCGGCTGCGTCTACGACGGCCGCCCCATCGCCGGCGCGCGCGTGAGAATCCAGGACGGCCGCATCCACCTCGGCGGCCCTATGGTCGCCCGCGGCTACCACCAGCTCGACTCCCCCGATCTCACCGGCGGCTGGTTCCGCACCTCCGATGCCGGCGAGCTCGACAGCGGCGTGCTCACGGTCCTCGGCCGCACCGACAACGTCATCTCCTCAGGCGGCCTCAAACTCCACCCCGAGGTGTTGGAAGAGGAGCTTTTGCTTATCGACGGCGTCACCGCCGCCACCGTCATCGGCAAAGACGACGACCGCCTCGGCCAGCGCATCTGCGCCGCCTACACCGGCTCCGCGACAGTGCCGGACATCCTGGACGCGCTCGCCGACGCAGAGGACTCCGGCCGCATCGCGCACTGGCAGATCCCCAAGGAGCTCAAGGTGGTGGCGGCGTTGCCGCAGCTCGGCCCGGGCAAGGTGGACCGTACGGCCGTCAAGGAGCTGTTCTAGCCGTTCGGGTTCTCAATGATCACAGGCGCGACCTGGAAGCCCGGTGAGCCGTAGTCAGCCACCCACCGGAGAAACGGCGTGATCTCTTCGCCCGGGCGCTTCCCTTGGTTGATCTGCTTGATCACTAAGTGCGCAGCCGCGATCTCCCCCTGGTGCGGCGGACGCTTGAGGCGCAGTCCGTCTAGAGACTTGATTTCCTTGTAGCTATACCGCATCTTCGCCGCTACTCTTCCTTACCCCGCCGCCAACTCCGACGCCCGCTGGTACGACACTCCGAGCACCTGCCCCATCTCACGGAGCGTGAACCCCTCGTCCTTCATCTTGCGGGCCAGTGCCGACCTCGCGGCAGCAGCATCATCCGATGCAGCTTTCGCCTTCACGCCGAGTTCGTCGGCACGCTTACGCAACGACTCGACCTCGGCGGGGAGGATAGGCACAACCTCGATCTCAAACTCGCCCGGCTGCATCCCAGACTGAAACGCGATCGCCTCCGCCACCTCATCGGCCGCCCGATCGAGTCGCCGCGTCTGTGAGACCACCCCAAGTTCATCGCACTCCAGCACCCAAGCGCCGCTCGGACCACGCTCTGCGGTCACCGTGAACGCCTTCATCGCCACCACCCTTTCCCTAATTCGTTCTGAAATTGGTCAAAGAACTTCCGCGCTGCAAGATCGTCTATCTCGTTATGTCTGCCCAGCGTCCGAGTCGTGTCTCCAACCCGGTATGCGTCATGGCGAGTTAGGTGGATCTCCTCAAATTCCAATCCGCGTCTGCGTGCTTCAGCTCGCAACTTCCTAATTACTGCATAACGCTTCATAGTTCAACCTCCCCCATCGCATATCTGTCAACCATAGATTGACATCCGGTTTTCACCCTTCACCCCTTTGGACGCAGCGAACCCGCCACCGGTTCCATAGAGCTTTTGCCTATCGACGCCCTCCGGCCCCCTCCCCCGCCGCCAACCCGAACACCCGTCCGATTTCACACCCCGCGCGTCGGCCCATGGCCTAATCTGCTGAACAGACAACAAAAGGCAGCGCAGACTGCCGCGGAGAGCAAGGAGCGATGATGGACCCGCAACCCGGGCACCCGAACCACACCAACACCCCGGTCAACAACACCGGTTTCGCAGTGGTGGACCTGGAGACAACTGGTGTGATGCCCAGCGACCGGATCGTAGAAATCGGCGTGGTGCTGCTTCGGCCGGACCTCACCGTTGAGCGGACGTGGGAGACGTTGATCCAGCCGGAGCGCGACATCCCGAATAGCTACATCCACAAAATCACTGCCACCGACGTCGTCGACGCTCCCTCGTTCCGCGACGTCGCTGCGTACCTGGGCTCGCTGCTGCACGGCCGCACGCTTGTGGCGCACAACGCGCCGTTCGAGCGCCGCTTCCTCACCAACGAGTTTGCCCGCGCCAAAACGGAGAACGGTCTCGCGCAGTTCTGGGTGGACACGATGACGCTGTCCAACCAGCACCTCGGCGTGAAGAAACTTGAGCAGGCCCTCGCCATCGCGCAGATCCACAATCCCCTCGCCCACTCCGCACTGGCAGATGCGCAGGCCACCGCAGAACTGCTGAAGTACTTCCACACGCGCCACGGCGCGGTCCTCGACGGTTTTCCCACCGCTGTTTTCCCTGCTCCTGCGGCTGAGCCACGCGTGCTCCCCAGGGGCGCCGCGTCCGCATGGACCGGCCAGCTTTCCCGCACGCTGCCAGCCACCGGCACGAAGGACGAAGAGGCTTACCGTGCTGAGCTGACCTGCGCACTCGTCGACCGCCAGATCTCACGCACCGAGATGCGCCAGCTGGAGCAGACCGCGATCACTTCCGGGCTAAACGCCGACGACGTCGAGGCGATCAACGAGGAATTCGTGCGCCAGCTCGTCGTCGAGGCCTGGTCCGACGGCGTCATCACCGCAGAGGAACGCAGCGAACTTCTCGCTGTTGCCGATGCGCTGAGCGTGGATCCCGCACTCATGCATTCGCTTCTCGACGAACCACAGGCCGGCACCGCCCCCAGCCAATTCACCCTTCACCCTGGCGACCGCATTGCGCTCACCGGCGCGATGGATATTTCTCGCGATGCCTGGGCAGAGCGCGCCACCGCCGCAGGTCTGGAGGTCGGCGATGTCACCCGCAAGTGCGTGTTGCTGGTCGCCGCCAATCCGGACTCCATGAGCGGAAAGGCTCAGAAGGCGAGGAAGTACGGCATCCCGATTGTCGGCGAGACGAAGTTCGCGCAGCTCTTGAGCGCGATCGACCATGAAGCCATTCCGCAGCAACCCGCAGCGTCAGGGCAGCCTGCAGACAGCGCCGAGCACGAGACACAAGAGCAGTTCTCCTGGCTCTCACCGGAGCAGGTTCGCACGACGGGCGCATCCCCGTCGCGAATCGCGGCGGCCTGGATCGCGCTGCACCCCACGCGTCCGCTTCACGAGATGGCCGAGAACCTCGAGCCTCACCACATCCCCGAGGCCACCGGGCGAGGCATCGACCGCTACCTGGCGGTGTGGAGCTTGGAGCACCCCGAAATGCTGCAGGTCAGCGCCGACGATCTGCTCCAACTTCCTGGTGTTGGGCCGAAACGCCGCGACCAACTGGTGGAGATGGTCGTTGATCTTGCCGTCGACGGGGTTCCTGAGGCTCCGGCTCAACCTGCAGATATTGCCGACGCAAGTGCGACCACGTCGGCGCCCTCTCCATCTGCCGACCACACTTTCACTCCCCCGCAGCCCGTGACCGAATCCGGACCACAGCCGGTTCTTGACCTCCGCCAGGCTTCGGCAACCAGCCGACCCGCCGCCGAACCCCAACAACCCGCACCTTCCGACCCGACCCCCGAAGAGCTCCTCACCGCTGCGAACGCTCCGCACTACACCCCTGCGCCGGTGCCCTCATCTTGGAGCACCCCGGCTCCGACGGAACCTACACCCGCGCCGGTAAAGCGCCCGAAGGCCGCCAAGGTGTTCAAGTGGTCTGCGGGCCTCGGTGTGCTGTGCTTCTTCCTGTTCGGTTTGTGCATCGAGACCTTTGACCCGGATGCCGAGTCCTTCATCGCCGGCGTGTTCGCACTCGGCTTCTTCTTCGGCGGTCTCACCGCTGCGATTTCTGGCGTGATGGCGCTGTTTAACTTGTTCCGAGGAAAGTAGCCAAAGGCCCCTTAGGGCTTCGTCGCGGTGATAGCGAATTGGAGCGGCAGGCGCTCGGGGTTGTCGCGGAGGATGAATCCGCGGGAGTCCTCCACCATCAGCTCCGGCCAGGGGCACCACGCGGAGTAGGGGGTTTCTTCGAGGGCGGTGATGGTCAGGCCGGCGTCGATGAGCGCGGTGACAATCTCGCCGAGTGAGTGGTTCCACTGGTGGTTGCGCGGGCTAGTCAGCTTCGGCGCGCCCGGGGTGATGACGTAGCTGTCCTCGTCCTCCCAGGTCAGCGGGTCGGGCATTTCGAAGTACGGCTGCTCGATGCGTAGACCCTGGGAGATGTCCTCGCCGATGGTCATGAACATGGGGTGGTCGTCGCGGATGAAGAACGTGCCGCCCGGAGCAAGTAGCTTTGCGACAACCTCCGCCCACCCCCGCACCTGCGGCAGCCAGCACAGCACGCCGGCGGAGGTGTAGACGAGGTCGAATTCGCCGTCGACAGCTTCGCGAGCGTCGTAGACGTTGCTCTGGATGAACTCGACGTCCGCGTCGGCCTGGGCAGCGAAGTCGCGGGCGTAGTTGATCGACTCGGCGGACAGATCCACGCCAACGACTCGGGACGCCCCGCGGCGGGCGAACCCGATGGTGTCCGTGCCCACGTGGCACTGCAGGTGGCACACGGACTTTCCGGTGAGGTCGCCGAAGCGGTCGATGTCCACCGCGAGGACGCTGCTGATTGCGGTCTTGTCCGCGATCAGCTCGTCCTTGCCGCCGTAGTTGCCGAACATGTGGGCGTGGGCCCGTGAATCCCAGTTGGCTTGGTTGTCCGCGAACCAGGATGCTGTTTCGGACTGCGGTGCGTTGGTCTGCTCGTCGCTCATGGTGGCAGATGTTACGCGCCGCGGGCTTCGTCGATGAGGCGAAGGAGCTTACTCACTGGAATTGAGGCCTCGGCCCCAGCCCGGTCATCCACTCCGGCTTCAATGAACCGCCGGAGCACATCGTTGGTAGAAACTCCCTCGGCTGCGGCCATTCCCCGCGCGGTGCGGAGAACCCGATTAGGCATGGTGACAGTAAACGCAACGCTAGCTTCGGGGTCTGCGACATTGCCCAGGTCTCCTGGTTGAGCATCTTCCATGAGATCGGAGGTGTCGGTGTTGTCGTAATAGGAACGTAGTTTTTCCGACTGCTGCTCGTTCATCGTTGCTCCTTCCTCCGGAATTGCCTGATTTCTTGGGCCTCGCACACTTGGTCGGCATTTTTATCACCCGCTGGCGAGACTAGCTTGCGCGAGAGTAGAAACCTACCCATTTAGCTGTCTAAAATGCGTAATTATCTTCCCCATCCTAAAAACTAAGAACGGAGGTGCCATGAGAAAGTCTCTGACCCCAGTTCGGAGAACTGTGGAGGAATTGGATGAAGAACTCGCCAGTTTGAAAGCCCAAATGGCACCTCTCACCGTCGAGCACCTTCGTCGCTTACGGGATGCTGGTGCGATTGAGTATGCGGAAGAGCGACTCTTAGAGCGGTACGAGGCCTGTATGTGGCTCCGATACGGAGTGGCGTGACTTCATCACGGGGCCTCGAAAACGCAGTGCGCGCCTTCATGCTGCTGACGGTGCAATTGCTCGAGAGGACCCTTGAGGGCTCATCGCCGATCGACGCGGAGATTCTGGCTGACGGACAACGAGCATTCGTCGAGGGTACTCATCCGGTCATTATTGCCCACTCTGGGAGCGACCGCCTAGTCCTCCGCTATGAGTATCTACTCAGATATGACGATGTCAACGACGATGTCGAAATAGAGAAAAGCACCTTCAAAATCGAGTTCAGGGCGAGAAAGAAGCCCGTCCCGGTCGTCCGGTTCGAGTACGAATCGCAAGCCAGGAACAAACCCGCTTCGCATTTCCAGTTCCACGCTGACTCGGTGCCACTAGGACTACTGCTTGCCCGTGCGGGAAGGTATGACACCGCAGCCCAGCAGCAGGACATCCATTTCCCGATGGGCGGACCTCAATTCCGTTTGCAACTCACGGATGTCGTCGAACTGCTTATCCGAGAGTTCGGCGCTGCGCCCGAGACAGGATGGGAAGAGTGGCTCGATTTTCACCGCACCCTCTACCACGACGCGGAGGTGGATCGGGTGATCCACGGAAATCTTTCCCGGGCGGTGGCCCTTCTGGAAGAGAGCGGGTACAGGGTCGAAGGACCAGAATAAGGACTGCTACCGGAGGATCGTCGCAAAGCAATTGCTCGCAAAGCACAATCGTGTAATTCGTGCCACAATGCGGTGGTGTGAGGCACGAGAAGCTACGCTCCCGCAAACCGTCCACAAATCCGAAGTACGCAACCTCCCCCTCCACCACCCACTACCGCGGCACCTCGCCGGCGCGCATGCAGGCGTCGAGGTTCCGCAACAAACAGCGAATCCCGATGATCCCGGCCAGGTGATAGTGCACGTTTGGGCCGGGCGTAGGGGTTAGGCAGTTTCAGTTGTTGTTTCAGCAGTCGGTGCCTTCGAGCGATCGAAGGCCAGCAGGAGTAGGCCGAGGAGAATCCAGCAGCACAACACTATCCAGGGCTGCGTGGACCCGGCACCATCGAAAAAGCTTAGCGAGCGAACGAGGAAGCCCGTCGCGCCAATCGGCATCAGCTGGCCGAGCGTGGACCAACCCGCCGGCAGCAACCACGGGCCCGTGGCCAGGCCGGACAAGGGGTTGGCAACGAAGATTGTCAGCACCGCGCCCAGGCCCGCACCCGGCATACCCATAAGCGCGCCGAGGCCCGCGGTCACCGACGACGTCGCGGCAAGGCCGAGCGTCACAGCCAACCATTCCATGAACACGCTGCCGGAGAGGGTGCCGTATACGCCGTGCAGCATCCAGACCGCGACACCGGCGCCAATCATTGCAACACCAGCAATCACGGCAGCCTTCGACCACTTCTTCCCGCGAAGCAGCAGCGTCGGCAAGATGCCCGAGATCACGCCGCCGAACGCGAGCGGCAGTCCGAGCAGCGCGAGGCCTTGGGCCTGCGGGTCATCTTTGGTGGTGGGGGCGAGATCCTTCGTTTCCACAGGCATGCCGCTGGCCTCCATGTTTTGAGCGACACCGCTCAGCATTTGCACGTACGGTGCGCCATTGCCGGAGGCGGTATACACGGTCGCGCCGCCTTCACCGATCGCGATCGCGCCAACCGCCTCGCGGTCGCGCACCATCGTCTCCGCCTCCTCCGGCGAGCTCACGGTGATGAAGTCCGGGTGCTCCTCTTGCTGTTCAGCTTGAGCAATGAGCTTCTCGACGACAGGCCCCGGACCGGCCACCGCAACCGGCACCCCGTCCGGCCCGGACGCGAATGTCGGGGCCAAAAACGCCCAGAGCAGCAGTCCGATGACGACGGGGATGCCAAGGATCATGGCGAGTGCCTTCTTTGTTGCACCCTGCGTGGGTGCGGGGCGCGCCACGGTTGTGGACAAAATCTCCTCCAAATGGAACAGTGTGTTTCAATTACACAAATGGAGCATACTGTTCCACTTCTGGCGCGTCAACGGTAAGCTGCGGGTCATGCGAAAAGATACTGCCGAAAACCGTCAAGCGATTGTGGAGGTCGCCTCCACGCTCATCGCCCAGATGGGGCCTGGCGTGTCGCTGCGCAACATCGCTAAGGAGGCAGGCGTGGGCGTGGCCACCGTGAGCCGCCACTTCCCCGACAGGGACGAGCTCTTCCGCGCGGTGCTCGAACACACCATGAACAGCATGCGCGACGTGGTGGACAAGCACCTCCTGCGTTTCCCCGACGCACCCGAAGACACCTGGCGTTCCGCGATCGGCGAGATGGTGAACTTGAACTTCCCCGCCGTCGGCCAGGAAATCCTGCCCAAACTGCTACCCACGTTGT
Organism: Corynebacterium sp. HMSC034A01; assembly: GCF_001838175.1. Classification (NCBI taxonomy): domain Bacteria; kingdom Bacillati; phylum Actinomycetota; class Actinomycetes; order Mycobacteriales; family Corynebacteriaceae; genus Corynebacterium; species Corynebacterium sp. HMSC034A01. The sequence continues at coordinate 34,629 of NZ_KV835972.1, forward strand.
CGCACGAAGACAGGGCTGTCGCCACCGCGCAGCTGCAAGCCATCTACGACCCGCTACTTGCGCAAGCCAAACAGCACGAACTGTGCCCCCCGGACCTCGACTACCTGTCGTTCGACTTCGCCATCATCGCGCTCTCACGCCCGCTGCCCGAGCCCGCGGAGGAAGCGTTCGCGGGCAGGCGCGCCTGGCTCGTCGACGTGTTCATTGATGGATTGCGCACCCAGCAAGCGAGCTAATGTACGGCTCCTACTAGCTCGTCGATAAGCGAACGCACACGGGCGTCAATGTCGTCGCGCACCAGGCGCATGCGCTCCATGCCCTCGATGCCGCGGTGCGAGGGTTCGTCGGTGTGCCAGCGCTCCAGCGTGCCGCGGGCGCCGTCAGGCATTTCCACCTGCGCGTCTTCGCCGAGCACCACGACGCGATCAACGCTGCGCAGCAGTTCCGGATCGATGGGTTTGGGCGTGCCGTGCGACATGTCGGCGCCAGTCTCTGCAATCGCCTCGACCGATTCCTGGTTCAGCTTCGTGCCGGGTTTGGTGCCTGCGGAGTGGATGCCGAGCTGGCTACCCGCGTGCTTCTCGGCGAGCGCCGCCGCCATCTGGGACTTGCCGCCGTTGCCGACGCAGACGAACAGGACTGAGGGCTTCATGTAAGGCTCCTTTGGTTAGGCAGGGTTGGGTCACCGGGGAACAGTTTCGGGCCGATCCCCCGCATGAGGTAGACCAAGCCGACGAGCACCGGGATCTCGATGAGCGGGCCAATCGTACCCGCCAGCGCCTGGGCGGAGGTGGCGCCGAAGGTGCCGATCGCCACCGCGATGGCGAGCTCGAAGTTGTTGCCGGCGGCGGTAAACGCCACCGAGGCGGATTGGGCGTAGTCCATGCCGGAGAGTTTGGCCACCACAAGTGCCACGGCGAACATGCCCACGAAGTAGCACAGCAGCGGCAGCGCCACCGTGGCCACAGTCAACGGCCTGGACAGGATCTGGTCGCCCTGCAGGGAAAACAGCAGCACGATCGTGTACAGCAGGCCGACCAGCGCCAGCGGGGAGATCCGGGGCAGGAAGGTGTTTTCGTACCAGTCGCGGCCCTTGGTGCGCTCACCGATGATGCGAGACAGCAGCCCGGCCAGCAGCGGGATGCCCAAAAAGACGAGCACGGAGGAGACGATCGCCCAGAAGGAGAAATCCACCGAGGTGGTCTCCAGGCCCAGCCAGGACGGCAGGACCTGCAGGTAGAACCAGCCAAGCACGCCGAACATGAGCACCTGGAACACCGAGTTGATGGCCACCAGCACGGCGGTGGCTTCCCGGTCTGCGCAGGCGAGGTCGGACCACACCAGCACCATGGCGATGCAGCGCGCCAACCCGACGATGATCAGGCCGGTGCGCAGCTCCGGCTCGTTAGGCAGGAACATCCACGCGAGCGCGAACATGAACGCGGGGCCAAGAATCCAGTTCAAAATGATGGATACGGTCATGAGCCGTTTGTCGGTGGCGATCTCGCGGGTTTTGTCGTAGCGCACCTTGGCCAGCGGCGGGTACATCATCACAAGCAGGCCGAGCGCGATCGGCAGCGAGATCCCGCCGACTTCAAGGCGCTCGAGTGCGCCCGAAAGCCCCGGCACTGCGCGGCCGAGGGCGAGGCCCGCCGCCATGGCGAGCATGATCCACACCGGTAGGAAGCGGTCAAGAAATGACATGCGCTCTACTGGCTGAGAGGTTGTGTCTTCCATCTGGAATCCTTATCTATTGACGATTATCAATACGAACACTAAAAGGCACATTTATCGCTGTCAATATGAAAAGGTAGGAAGCATGAAAGATTCTGTCGCCACGACAGCAGACACTGGCCTCGACTGCTGCTCGCTGGGCTCCGGCTTGCTCTCCGCAGACGACGCGACGCGTTACGCGGCCCTGTTCAAAGTTTTGGCGGACCCCGGCCGGCTGCAACTACTCTCCTGGCTCGCCGAAGAGGGCTGCGAGCCGATGAGCGTGAGCGAACTGACGCAACGCTCTGGGCTAAGCCAACCGACGGTTTCCCACCACCTCAAAAAACTTACCGAGGCCGGCCTCCTAGAAAAGAGCCGCCTGGGCAGGTCGGTCCTCCACCGGCTGCGCCCGGAGCTGTTCGCGGAACTTCGCACCGTGCTGCAGATGGACTGAGACTCACCAGCTGAGACAGAACCACTCCCAGCCGAACTGGTCCAAAGACTGCCACATGCCCCTACTGCTGGGAGAAACGCTCTAAGTCGTCCGGCGCACCCGCCATCACAATCAGGTCCGACGGGGAGAGCTCCTGGCCCGGCACAAACGGCTGCCACTCGCCATTGCTGTTGCGCACGGAGACCACCTGCACGCGGTGCTTGTCCCACAGCTTTTCCGCGTCGCAGGGACCGGACAGCAGCGCACGCGGCGGGGCCATCTTGATCACGCCGTAGTTCTCCGCCAACTCTGCGAAATCCTGGAACCTCCCGCCGAGCAGATGCGCCACCCGGCGGCCGGTGTCGTGCTCCGGGCGCACCACGTGGTGCACGCCGAGGCGTTGCAAAATGCGGGCGTGGGACTCCGAATCAGCCTTCGCCCAAATGTCGGGCACCCCTAGATCTACCAGGTTGGAGGCGGTCAGGATGGACGCCTCCAGCGCGGAGCCGATGCCGAGCACCACGCGTTTGACGTCATGCACACCGAGCTGGCGTAAGGCTTCGGGGTCGGTGGTGTCGGCGACGGTGGCGTCGGTAAGCAAAGGCGCATGCTCGCGCACCAGCCGCTCATCCACATCGACGCCCATCACCTCCACGCCGTAGCGGGTGAGCTCCTGGGCGATCGCACCGCCGAAACGGCCCAGGCCAATGACCACCACGGGCGGGATATTCAAACGCTGCGTGGACGTGAAACGGGGGAAGTTAACCAATGAACGGCCTTTCTGTGGGGTAGTCGAACCTGCGGGAAACGGTGCGCAGCGCCAGCGCTGCGACGAGTGTGAACGGGCCGATGCGCCCGAGGTACATCAGCAGGCACAGCGCGAGCTGGGACGGGGTGGACAAATCCGCGGTGATGCCGGTGGAAAGCCCCGTGGTGGCAAACGCCGAGATGACCTCGAAGTTGACCTGGTCGGCGGTGAACTGGGGGTCGCAAATACGCAGCGTAGCTACGCCTGCGGTCACCGCTACCAGTCCCGCCGCGGCCACCGTCATGGCCTGGCGCACCACACTTTTTGGCACGGTGCGGTGGCCCACGGTGGTGGCGTCGCGGCCTTTGAATTCCGCCAGCATGGCCGCTAGCAGCACGGTCGCGGTGGTGATCTTGATGCCGCCGGCTGTGCCCGCGGACCCACCGCCGATGAACATGTAAATGTCCGTGACCATCAGCGTGATCGGGTGCGCCTCGGCGTAATCGACAGAGTTGAACCCCGCGGTGCGCGGCGTCACCCCGGAAAAGAACGCGTTGAGGCACTTGACACTGGTTGGCATGCCGGCGAGGAAGCCGCGCCACTCCAGTAGTGCGATGATAAGCGTGGCGCTGACCACCAGAAACGCGGTCGCCTGCAGCGTCATGCGGGTGGTGATGGACAGCCGCCGCGAGCTCACCGGCGCGCCGTGGACCAGCCCGCGCATCTGCTCGCGGCCGCGGCGCACCAGCTCGGAAAGCACCGGGTAGCCCAGCCCGCCAATCATCAACGCACCCGCCAACGGGATGAGGATCCACCCGTCCGTGTTGTAGGAGACCAGACTGTCCGGACGCAGTCCGAAGCCGGCGTTGTTGAACCCGGAAATCGCGTGGAACACGCCCTCGTATGCGGCGCGCCCCGGCGCCATGCCGTAGACGGTGGCGAAGCGAATGCCCAAGATCACCGCTACCACCCCCTCAAAAAAGAAGGTGAGCAGCAGCGTTGCCACGAGCGTCCGCCTCACCCCACCTTCCAAAATTGGCCGCCCCTCAGCTGCCGTGGCATACCGCGAACGCAGCTTCACCCGGCCGGTGAGCAGCATGCCGGTAAGCGAGGTAATGCTCATGATGCCCAGGCCGCCGGCCTGGATCAGCGCCAGCACAATGAACTGTCCGGCCAGGCTCCAGTGGCTGCCGGTGTCCTCGGTGACCAGGCCGGTCAAAGTGGTCGCGGACGTGGCGGTAAACAGCGCGCTCATCAGCGCTGTAGGCGCGCCGTCAGCGGAGGCGAACGGCATGGAAAGCAGCGCTGTGCCGGTGAGGATCAGAGCTAGAAAGCCCAGCGCAGTTAGTTGCGCGGGGCCGAGCCACCTCTTGGAGGCTGTGTCATTCACCGGCCAAACGCTACTCCGCGGCGCGCAGCTTGGCTACGTCTTCTGCTGAATACGTCGCCGCGATTTGGACGTCGTTGCCGCCGGAGAGGTTCACCCGCGACAGGCGCACACGCTGCGAGCCCGGGACCAGCGGAAAGTTCGCCGAGCGCTCCGAAACCTGCTTCACCGGGAACCCGGCGCTCAGGGCGCAGTGGTTCAGCCACACATCGTCGGCGCGTGGTGCGAGGTCCAAAAACTCCGTGCCGCGCTCGGCGACGTAGCGCACCATCTCCTTCGGGTAGCGCACGCCGTCCACGCCGGTGGCGAAGTGCAAAATCGACGGCTCTGTGCTCCTTACCGGCCGCCACTTCTTGTACGGGGCGATGCCTTCTTCGTCCAGCACGACTCTGTGGGCGCGGTAGGCGGTGATGGTGGAGGCCGAAGGAGCGTCGATGAGCTTCTGCGCAAACGTGCGCGGGTAGAGCACATCGTCGTCGACGGTGATGACGTTGCGGTCCGGGTACTGCTGGAACGTGCCGTAGTACTTGGTGTGCGGGCCCAAGCCGCCGGTGGATTCGTGCACCTGCAGGCCGCGATTCGCAAGCGACTGCAGCGCGTCCGGCCACCGGGCGTGGAAATCCACCGGGTCCAGCCACAGGTGCACCGGCAGGCGCACCGTGCCCACCAGCAGCGACGCAATCGCCGCGGCAGCCGAGCGCAAACGGGTGCCGTGGGTGGTTAAGGAAATGACGGTCTCGCCGTCTGCCGGGAAGCGCTTGTCCGAGTTGTGCGCCGCGTTGAGCAGCAACGGGAGACGAACGAATGCGCCGGTGGCCACGAACCCTTGGCGCACGGCGTAGTCAATCCACATGGCGCATTACCCTAGCCGACCGGCGAGGGAGGGTGCATGATGGAGGGCATGACTGACACTGGGACTCACACTGCCACGCCCCGCGACTGGTGGGACGCCGCCCGCCCCCACACCTGGCCCAACGCATTCGCCCCCGTCATCGCCGGTACCGGCGTGGCGGCCCTGACCTTGCAGGCCCACCCCGGCCGCGCCGTGCTGGCGCTTCTGGTGGCGTGGGCGCTGATCATCGGCGTCAACTACGCCAACGACTACTCCGACGGCATCCGCGGCACCGACGACGACCGCACCGGGCCGACGCGCCTGACCGGCTCCGGGCTGGCCGCGCCGGAGCAGGTAAAGCTGGCGGCGTTTATCGCGTTCGGCGCCGCCGCTGTGTTCGGCGTGATCCTGTCCGCGGTGGCGGGCGCGATGTGGCTCGTGCTGGTGGGCGCGCTGTGCATCGCCGCGGCGTGGTTCTACACCGGCGGCGACAGCCCGTACGGCTACTCCGGCTTCGGCGAGGTCTCGGTGTTCGTGTTCTTCGGCCTCGTCGCCGTGATGGGCACCGAGTACACCCAGTCCGGGATGGTGTCGTGGGAAGGCTTCCTGTGCGCGCTGGCCATCGGCGCGATCTCCGCGTCGGTGAACCTGGCCAACAACATCCGCGACATCCCCACCGATGCGGCCGCCGGCAAGCGCACACTCGCAGTAAGGCTTGGCGACGATAAAGCGCGCACCCTCTTCACCGTGCTGACTTTGTTCCCGTTCTTCATTTCCGTGGTGCTGTCGATGACCACCGTGTCTGCGCTTGCGGCACTGGTGGCGCTGCCACTGGCGGTGGCGAGCGTGCAGAAGGTGCGCGGCGGCGCTTCTGGTGCGGAGCTGATCCCGGTGCTGGGGCTCAACGGCAAGACGATGCTTTTGTGGGCCGTGGTCACCGCGGTGGCGTTCGCATGGTTCGGCTGGACGTTCTGGGGCGGGTTCAGCGGCATCGGCGAGGCCGTGCCGTACGCGCCGTTGTCGTAGATGTAGTCGCAGGTGTCGATCGGGCGCGCAGGTGCCTCGTTTTCGCAATGTGGCAAATATTTGCCACATTCCCAAACGCAACCACCCCCAGCGATACACTCAGCCGCATGCTTGACGTCCTCACCGGTTTTGCCATCATCTTCACCGTCATCGCGGCGGGGTGGTGGCTGGCCCACAAGCGCGCCATCGGGCCTGGCGAGGAGCGCCTGCAGCTCAACCGCATCGCGTTCTACGTGGCCACCCCGTCGCTGATCTTCTCCTCGGTGGCGGTCTCGGACACGGACGCGTTCTTCTCCCCGGTCATCCTGGTCATCGCCGTCGCCACGGTGGTGACCATGCTCATTTACTGGGCGATCAGCGCGGTCTTCTTCCGTCAGGACGCCGCGGAGACGATGGCGGGCGCGGCGTCGGCGAGCTACTACAACTCTGTCAACATCGGCCTGCCCATCGCCACCTATGTGCTTGGCGACGCCACCTTCGTCGTGCCCGCCCTCGTCCTCCAGATGGCGGTGCTCTCCCCCATCGTCATCGCGGGGCTGGACCGGGGCGCGAAAGGCGTCGGCAAGTCCGTGGTGGCCGGCCTGACCGCGCCCGTGGTGGTCGCGGCGTTCGCGGGGTTTGCCGTCTCCGCGTCGTCCTGGACAGTGCCGGAGCCGGTGCTCGCGCCGCTGGAGATCTTGGGCGGGGCGTCCATCCCGCTGATCCTTATGAGCTTCGGCGCCTCACTCACCGGCGAGAAGGTACTGACAAGCCACCGTGGCCCCACCCTCACCGCCACCGCGTTGAAGCTGGTGGGTATGCCGGCGGTGGCGTGGATCGTCGCAAAGCTTCTGCACCTGGGGCCGGAAGAGATGTACGCCGCGCTGATCCTCTGCGCGCTGCCCACGGCGCAGAACGTGTACAACTACGCGGCGACGTACCGCTCGGGTGAAGTGATCTGCCGCGACACCGTGTTCCTGACTACCTTCCTGGCCCTGCCGGCCATGCTGCTGATCGCCGGAGTGTTCTAGCTGTACTGACCTCAAACGTTGGTCAATCGTGAAAACCCAGTGCAACCAGCCGTCGAGCTCGCCGCGGTAGCAAAGCGGTGGAGAGGTGTGAGGATGATGTTGGCGTGTCTTAGGTCTCTCATGCCTCGGCCAGCGTCTTCTGTGGCATCTTGAGTTGACCCAGGGCTAGGAGCAGTGCTGCCGTGGCCAGTGGCACCAGGCCGGCGGTGATGAACAGAGTTCTGGAGTCGATGAAGCGGCTGAAGAGTCCGGTGAGGGCGATGGACAGAGGCATGAAGGCGATGGAAATGAAGAAGTCGAGGCTGGCGACCCTGCCGAGCATCTCCAAGGGGACGTGCTCTTGAAGCACTGTTCCCCAGATGACCATCCCGATCCCGATCAGCGCCCCGTAGAACGCGAGTCCTGCACCGATGGCCCACGGATTGCTGGTGAGCGCCGGGATGGACAAGGGCAGACATCCGAGCGCCCAGACGCCGACCATTGCGGGCAGGAAGCGTTCCGGTGTGCGCCACGACCCCGCCAGCAGGGAGCCCACCAACCCGCCCGCGCCGAGGGCAGCCAGGACGGCCCCGTAGAGGGCAGGTCCATTGTCATGCGAGGAGCGCATAAGAGCGGGTAGGAGGACTTCGAGTGGTCCGGTCACGACCAGTCCCATGACGGCCGCGAACAGGACACTGGAGCGAACCCAGCGTGTGCGGGAAACGTAGCGGAAGCCATCGAGCAGATCGGTGATCGGTGAGTCTGCCGCAGCGTCGGCATTGGCCTCCGTTTCGGCGCGGGTGGGGGTGGGAAGCCGCAGGGCCGCGAGCAGGCCAAGTCCGATTGCTGCTGCGATGAGGTACCCGCCAGCGGCGGGCATGCTTGCGCCGATGAGCGCTCCGACGACAGCGGGCGCAAGTGCCTGCCCGACCAAGGGACGGGTGGCGCCTTCGAGGCCGTTGACGGCCATGAGGTCGTCGCTATCCACCAGGACTGGCACCAGTGCCGTGTAGGCGGGGAAGAAGAAGGCGGTTGAAGCGCCACTGATGAACGCGGAGACCGCGAGCATCCAGAAGGTGACAAAGTCGAGGATTGCTGCTGTGGACATCGCGGTCGCGATGGCGAGATTCAGGGCGAGCACACCCACGATGACGGATTTGTTGGGGATCCGGTCGGCAATTACGCCAGCTGGGAGGGATCCCGCAAGCAGGCCGATGCCGCTCCAGGCCACGACACCCGACAAGGTGGCTGGCGTGGCGCCCAGGTCGAGGGTCTGCATGGTCAGGTAGAGGGCCCAGGCGCCCTGGGCGAAGATGGTCAGCACCATCGCTGCGAACAACTGGCGGTACGTGGGGATGGTCAAGGGGTGAAGCGGGTTCATGGCATGTCCTTCAAGTCAAGGTTCAGGTGGGGCCAGTCGGAAAAGTCGTGGAGCATCTGCCGGTCATGGGTGGCGACGATCACCGCGCAGGAGGCCTGTTGGAGCTCGGTGGTGATGTCGTCGACGAGGTTCGATGACAGATGATTGGTGGGTTCGTCCAGGAGCAGCAGGTCTGGGTCCTGTGCCAGACACATGGCCAGGTGGAGTCGGCGTTGCTGTCCTTGCGACAGGCGCCCCACGGGCGTGTTGGTTGCAGAGGCCTCGAGCAGCCCGAGCGAGCCGAGAGTAGGCGCCTGAGATCGGCGGCCCAGCTTTGTTAGGTACGCCTCGTAGACCTCGTGTGCGGGGCTGGAGTGATCCCAGTCGGAGACCTCTTGAGACAGCAGAGTGATGCGTGCTCTCGGGTTCACTCGCACATGTCCCGTGGTGGGGGCCAGACGCTGTGCAAGAACTGCCAACAAGGTGGACTTTCCCGCGCCGTTTGGTCCGGTGACCACCAACCGGTCACCGCCGTTCACGTCAACCGACACCGGAGTGTCCAACCGGTCCTTCACAGTAACTTCGGTGGCGTTCATGATGCTCTGCCCGGCACGAGTTGTCGAGGCGGGCCACGCTAGACGCAGTGGCGGTGCCGGCACGTCGATCTCATGACGTTTCAGGTCTTCTATACGTCGGTTGAAGGCTTGGACCACTCCAGCAGCGCGTGTGGCGCGTTGGTGCTTGCCTGTGCCCTTGTCAGGTCTCCATCCCCCCTGAGACAGGCGGGAGCGTGCCTCGGCTGCAGCGCGTGTCAGTTCATTGTGCCGGGCGACCTGGGCGGCGTGGTCCTGTTCCCACACGAGGCGTTCTCGTCGGCGGCCTTCAATCCAGCCTTGGTAGCCGCCCGAGTAGGTTCGCGGCACGCCATCTCGGGTCGGGTCGAGATCCAGGAAGGTAGTCGCCACATCACGCAGCAGAGCGCGGTCGTGACTGACCAGAGCCAGGCCACCGGGGTGATCACGCAGTCGTTCGGTTAGGAAGGACAGTCCTGCAGCGTCGAGGTGGTTCGTGGGCTCGTCCAGCAGGAGCAGGTCAGGGGTCGATCCAAGTGCGACGGCAAGCCGGACCCGGTACCGTTGCCCGACCGACAAGGTCGACAGTATGCGAGCGCGGTCGCTGCAAGCGTCAAGGCCTGCAAGTGCGATGTCCACGCGCCTTTCTGCATCCCAGGCATCCAATAGCGTGGCGGTCTCGAGCGCTGCGGAATAGGCATCGGCCGCGTCGTTTCCTGCGGCGAGTGCTGCGCTCGCCACGTCGAGTGCCTCAAGTGCAGCCCTGGAGGGAGCTGTCGCTTCGGCGATGAGATCGCCGACGGTGCGGTTGCCTTCGGTGGGCATGTCCTGCTTGACCAGGACGAGGGAACCCATCTGGGTCACTACTCCCGAGTCAGGGGTCAGGAGCCCCGCCAAGATATGGAGCAAGGTGGTCTTACCACGGCCGTTGTCGCCGACGATCGCCAGGCGTGAGCCGGCGGAGACGGTGACATCCAGCCCGTTCAGGAGGTGCCTGTCTCCCAAGGTGATGTGGATTGATTCGGCACGGATGTGTGCGACTGGCCCGCGGGGCGTTCCGTTCCACACACATGACCGCAAGGTTGGTGTGATTGGCATTTCGTACTTTCAGCTCGTCATGGAGCCGGGCAGCACTAAATGACCGCCCGGCAGATGGCCAGGACGGCAGACGAGAGATCAGAAGGGGTCCCGCCGCCGTCAGCGGGCGGAACGCAGCTTCATGGAAGCGATGCCTGAGTACATGAGGCAGAGTTTACCCAGCGTGGCGGATCTCAGCCAATTAATTGACGTCTCCGGTCAATACGTCTAGTCCGCTTGACGCACCCGAGTGCAGTGGTTAACACTTTGGCAATGAGGAAGGCACGGAAAACTGTGGCAGCCGCGCTACTGACGGTGGCAGCGGTGTTGGGCGGATGCTCGTCGACAGGCGGAGCCCCCCGCAACGAAGACGGCGGCGGCACGGCGGGCGGCGTGGACACCCCGCGGTACGTGGTGGCGATGGTCACCCACGGCGCGCCCGGCGACACCTACTGGGACCTCGTGCGCAAGGGCGCCGAGGACGCCGCGAAGAAGGACAACATCGAGCTGCGCTACTCATCCGACCCGCAGGCGCCCAACCAGGCGAACCTCGTGCGCTCCGCGGTGGACGCGGGCGTGGACGGCATCGCCGTGACCATGCCGAATGCGGAGGCGATCGGCCCAGCGGCGCGCGACGCCGTGGACCACGGCATCCCCGTGGTCGGCCTGAACGCCGGCATGACCGCGTACCAGGACTACGGGTTGACCGGCTTCTTCGGCCAGGACGAGACCGTGGCCGGCCGCGCCGCCGGCGAGCGCCTCAAGGAGGAAGGCAAGAAGAAGGTGCTGTGCGTGATCCACGAGCAGGGCAACTCCTCGCAGGAGGCGCGCTGCGCCGGTGTGCGCGACAGCCTCGGCGGCGACTCAAACGCGGTGGAGCTGCTGTACGTCAACGGCCAGGACCTCACCGCCGTGCAGTCCACCATCACCTCGAAGCTTTCCCAGGACCGCTCCTTCGACACCGTGTTTGCGCTGCAGGCGCCGGTGGCGATGCGCGCCGTGGAATCCGTGAACCAGTCCGGCGCGAAGGCACAGGTGTCCACCTTCGACACCAACGCGGAGCTCGTTGGCGCCATCGCGGACGGGCGCGTGGCGTGGGCCGTGGACCAGCAGCCGTACCTGCAGGGCTACCTGGCGGTGGACTCGCTGTGGATTGCAAAACGCAACGGCGGCACCCTCGGCGGCGGGCGCCCCGTCTACACGGGCCCGAGCTTCGTGGACGCAAGCAACGTCGACAAGGTCGAAGAGGCCGCGAAGGCGGGCATGCGATGAGGGACGACCGCCTGAAAACCCGCACCGGGTTCGCGCGCCTGATCCGCCGCCCGGAGTTTGCCAGCCTCCTCGGCTTCATCGCTATCTTTGTCTTCTTCCTCTCCGTGGCGCCGGCGTTCCGCTCGTTTGAGGCGCTGGCCACCACACTCTATGCCAGCTCCACTCTGGGGATTGTGGCGCTGGCGGTGGGCATGCTCATGATCGGCGGGGAGTTCGACCTCTCCTCCGGCGTGGCCGTGACCACCGCCGCGCTCGCCGCGACGATGCTCAACTACAACTTGCACTTGAACTCCTGGGTGGGCGCGTTTTTGGCGCTGGGGATCTCGCTGGCCATCGGCGCGCTCAACGGCTTTTTGGTCACGCGCACCGGCATCGATTCCTTCCTGATCACCCTGGCGGCCTTCCTCATGCTCCAGGGCCTGAACCTGGCGGTGACGAAGCTGGTCACCGGCCAGGTGGCCACCCCCACCATCGCGGACATGGAGGGCTTCCCGTCCGCCCACGCCGTGTTCGCCGGCAACTTCCACATCGGCAACGTGCGCGTCTCGGTCACCGTGCTGTGGTGGATTTTCTTCGTGGCCGTGGCGTCGTTCGTGCTGTTCCGCACCAAGCTCGGCGGCTGGATCACCGCGGTCGGAGGCAACGCCGAGGCCGCCCGCGCCGTGGGCGTACCGGTGCGCCGCGTGAAGATCCTGCTGTTCATGGGCGTCGGCTTCGCCGCGTGGTTCGTTGGGATGCACACCCTGTTCGCCTTCGACTCCATCCAGGCCGGCCAGGGCGTGGGCAACGAGTTCCTCTACATCATCGCCGCGGTCATCGGCGGCTGCGCCATGACGGGCGGGCGCGGCACCGCCGTCGGCACCGCCATCGGCGCGCTGATTTTCGGCATGACCAACCAGGGCATCGTCTACGCCGGTTGGAACCCGGACTGGTTCAAGTTCTTCCTCGGCGCGACACTGCTGGTGGCGGTGCTCGCGAACACCTCCTTCGCCAAATACACCAAGGGGCGCTAAGTGGCTGTCATCGAACTGGAAAACATCACCAAGTCCTACGGCAGCTTCGAGGCGCTGCGCGGCGTTAACCTCGCCGTGCGCGAAGGCGAAGTCACCTGCGTGCTCGGCGACAATGGCGCCGGCAAATCCACCCTGATCAAAATCCTGTCGGGCCTGCATCAGCCCACTTCGGGCACCATGCTTATCGACGGCTCCGCTGCCACCCTCACCTCCCCCCGCGACGCCATCAGCGCCGGCATCGCCACCGTCCACCAGACGCTGGCGATCGTCGACGAGCTCAGCGTCTGGCGCAACTTCTTCCTCGGCCAAGAACTCACCGGCGCGTTCGGCGTGCTGCGCCAAGCCGAGATGAAGCGGATCTGCTCCGAACAGCTTCTAGAGATGGGCATTGACATCCCCGACGTGGACGTCGAGGCCGGCAACCTCTCCGGCGGTCAACGCCAGGTCATCGCCATCGCCCGTGCCGTCTACTTCGGCGCCCGCGTGCTCATCCTCGACGAGCCCACGGCGGCCCTTGGCGTGAAACAGTCCGGGGCGGTGCTGCGCATGGTCGCCGCCGCCCGCGAGCGCGGCATCGCCGTCGTATTAGTCACCCACAACCCCCACCACGCCTTCTTGGTCGGCGACCACTTCACCATCCTGAAGCTCGGCCACCAGGAGCTCGACGCGCCCCGTTCCGAGGTCACCCTCGAGGAGCTGACCCACCAGATGGCCGGCGGCGGCGAGCTGGAGGCGCTCAGCCATGAGCTGAGGCGGGACTAAACCTTTGGTGCGTCGATTAGCGAGCTAGCGTTCGGCGAGCTCGGACTGAATCCAGTCCTTGCGCGCCTGGCGCTGGTGCTTCAGCTCCGCGACAGCCTCATTCGCCTCAATGCGGTGGCGCTTAAACAGCAGCATCGACAGCGGGAACGCCACAATCAGCGCCAGCAGCGCCGACATAATCACCGGCACCGGCGCGCCAATGAGCACCGCGGCGAGCTGGATCACCACCGTCAGCGCGATGAACAAAAGCAGGCGGTCCAAGCCGTAGATGGCCACGGCCTTGTTCGCCCTCGATTTCGCCCCGGGGTCTACCTGCGGAGAACGTTGATCAGTCACGGTTGTTCACCCTATCCGGTGGCCAAGTATGTTTAAAACCATGGGAAGGTTGCTACTCCTCGCATTGGTCGTCCTGGCCGCCGTGCTGCTCTGGCGCGCGTTCGGCCCCGGCTCCGCCGAGCGCTACGGGTCGCTGCGCGGCGGTTCGCAGCGGCAGGTGGAGCAAAAACCCGTGATTAAGGGCCCGGACGACGACGAAGAGTTCCTCTGGAACATCGAGAAAAACCGGTTCAAGGAGCGCCGCGCCCGCGAAGAGGCCGAGCGCCGGGAGGCCGAGCGACGTGAGCTGGAGCGGCGTCGTTCCGAGGCCGAGGCGGAGCGGAAGCGCCGCGACGACGAGCAGCGCGACGACATCTAGGGCTTTTGCCAGCCCGTCTGAATTTGTTCACTAGCCCAGTGAACAAATTTCGAACGGGCGCCGGATTCCTGACAGATTCCGCCGGACGTTTGCGCCGACCTGGGCAAATAGGGGCCCTCTGACAGATTCCGCCGCGGAGTGTCAGCGGCGGGGGGCGGAACGCGGCCGCGGCGAGCGGAAGAAGCCCGACCTACGCCTCGGTGAACCCGACGCGCAGGCCGAGCTCGGCCGCCACGGCGATGACCTTCTCCCAGCGCACGCCGGCGCCGCCGTGCTCGATGGTGTGCAGGGTGGAGCGGGACACCCCGGCGGCGTCGGCGACGTCCTGTTGAAGGCGGCCGGTGGCGCGGCGCCTGGCGGCGATCTGCTCCCCCAGCGCGATCAGCACCGGGTCGTCGCTGGCGGGTTTGCCCTGCTTGTTGCGGGGTTTGTGGTGGGCGTCGCTCATCGGCCCGCCTCCTTCAGTCCGGCTTCCTCGGCGAGCACTGCGGGCAGTTTCTTGGACCAGGCGAGGGAGTGGCGGACGCCGTCGACAAGCGAGAGCTCCGCGGACCACCCCAACACCGACTGGGCCTTGTCGGTACGCGACGCGCTGCCGACCACGTCGCCGGGGCGGGCGGGGCCGGTGCGGACCTCAAGTGGGGTGCCGGTGGCTTCGCCGAACGCCTCGGCGAGCTCGAAGACGGTGGTGCCCTGGCCGGTGCCGAGGTTGATCACGTCGTAGCCGGAATCCCCCACCACAGAGTCGAAGCGCTCCAAAACCGCGACGTGCGCGCGGGCAAGGTCCCAGACGTGAATGTAATCGCGCAGGCCAGAGCCGTCGCGGGTGGGCCAGTCCACGCCGGTGACGGTGAAGGGCTCGCCGGCGGCGTGCGCGGAGATCATCTTGCCCATGGCGTGGGTGGGGTGCGGGTTCTGCAGGCCGGTGCGCAGCGCCGGGTCCGCGCCGATCGGGTTGAAGTAGCGCAATGCCATTGCGCGCAACCGGCCGGTGGCGGATTCGTCGCGAAGCACACGCTCCAGCAGCCACTTCGACGCCGCGTACGGGCTCTGAGGATCAACCGCGCTGGTTTCGTCCACCATGTAGTCCTCGCCCGGCTCGTACATCGACGCCGTCGATGACAGCACGAACCGGCGCACGCCGAAGCGCTCCATCACCGACAACAGCGTGATGGCTTTGCCCACGTTGTTGTCGTAATAGGCCAGCGGCTGCTCAACGGACTCCGGCACGACGATCTTGGCGGCGCAGTGGATCACCGCGTCGATGTCCGGGTGGTCCGCGAACACGCGCTCGAGCAGCGCCACGTCAGCGATGTCACCCTCGTAGCAGGCGAAGCGCTCGCCGAAGACGCGCAGGCCCGTGGAGAAATCGTCCAAGATCACTGGGGTGATCCCGGCGTCCGCGCAGCACGACGCAATGGAAGAGCCGATGTAACCGGCGCCGCCGGTGATCAGGACTTTCATTAGTTCAGCCCCGCGTAGGAGTGCAGGCCGGCGATCACGGTGTTGACGTAAGTCATGTTAAAGATCGTCATGGCCATGGCGAACACGTTGATCCAGGCGGCGGCGGTGGACTTCCAGCCGGCCGTGGCACGCGCGTGGAGGTAGGCGGCGTAGAGGATCCAGGTGATCATGGAGACGGTTTCCTTGGCGTCCCAGCCCCAGAAACGGCCCCAGGCGACCTCGGCCCAAATCGCGCCGAACACGATGCCGATGCCGAATAGCGGCAGCGTCACCACCGCGGTCTTGTACGCGATCTGGTCCAGCGTCTTCGCGTCCGGCAAGGGACGTGCGATCGCGCCGAGGAAGCCGTGCTCCTCGCCGCGCGGCTGGCGCATGCGCAGCAGGTACAGCAGCGCGAACGCGCCGGAGACCAGGCCCACGGACGCGCCGATGGCTGCCGATGAGACGTGCACCGGCAGCCAGTAGGACTGCAGCGCCGGCACCACGGGCGCGGCCTGCATGTGGAACACCGTGGAGTTCAAGAACATGGCGATGACCATGGGGAACAGCAGCCACGGCCACACGGTGTGCCAGTTCTTGCGCTGCACCACCACGGCGGCGACGACCATGATCACGGCGGTCATGAACAGGATGTACTCGTACAGGTTGCCCAGCGGGAACCGCCCGGCGGCGAGCCCGCGGGTGACAAACGCCACCAGGTGCAGCGCCACGCCGACCCAGACGAGGGCTTGAGTCATGCCTGCCCATTTGCGGGCGTTGGCGATCATGTCCTCGTCGGGCTTGTGCTTCTCGACGACCTCCGGTCCGCCCGCGCCAACCAGCACCTTCTTCTCGGCCAGGGCCTCGCGCCGCGCCTCGATGATGCTGTTGACGCGGCCGTAGTAGATGAACGCCATAATCAGCGCCACGATGTAGACGATGAACGCGGTGCGGAACGTCAGGTCAGACAATTCCGCCATGGTTGTGTTGACGAGCATGCCCATAACCTACTCCACCGACACGCGTTATCAAAGGTCATAGGGGTTGAACTCCCCCTGGCTATCTTCCCCGTCGTCCGGGTCGAGCCCGAGGATCGCGGCGGCGATGTCGTCGAATTCGCGGCCCCATCCGGCGCGGTCGGTGCGGGCGAGCCCGGCGATTTCGACGTGGGTGACCGCTTCCCCTGCAGCCGGCGCACCCGGCCGCAGCCTCACCCAGATGCGGCGGCGCTTGATCGCCAGCGAGCCGGCCAGCCCCGCGAGCATCACCGCGGCCGCCAGCAGCGCCCACACCTGCGTCGGGTCGCGGGAGATCTGGTAGTTGGCGTACTCGGCG
This sequence comes from Corynebacterium sp. HMSC034A01, assembly GCF_001838175.1. Lineage (NCBI taxonomy): Bacteria > Bacillati > Actinomycetota > Actinomycetes > Mycobacteriales > Corynebacteriaceae > Corynebacterium > Corynebacterium sp. HMSC034A01. The sequence goes on from NZ_KV835972.1 coordinate 51,285, forward strand.
GCGCCGTCGAAACGCACCTTGACCTCGCCGTCGCCGGTGTCCACGGTGGCCTCGGAGCCGGGGGTGAGCTGGACGCGAGAGACCTTCTCCAGGCGCCCGTCGGCGACCAGGGACTGGTCCAGCACGAACACGTTCTGGGGCCGGCCGGTGTCCAGGCCGGCGTCGCCGACGTAGACATCCACGGACACCGCCGGGTCGTCCATGGACGGGAACGCGGACTGCAGCTGGTCGCCGTTCGGCCCGGCCCAGCGGGCGGTGGGCGCGAAGTTGCCCTCGATGGCGATCTGGTGCTGGCGGCGGTCCGCCAGGTCCGGGTACATGCCGGCGGGCGGGTCGAAGCGCATCACGCCGGAGGACAGGAACGTGAACACGTCCGTGGGCCGAAACTGCATCATCTGCGTGCGGGTTTCCCCGTTCGGCCACGTCAGGGTGATCTGCGGAGCGAAGCCGTGCCCTTGCAGGTAAACACGGTCGCCGCCTAAGCGCAGCGGGTGGTTCACCGCCAGGCTCGTGGGCGTCCACTCCTCCTGCGGGACCGTCAGGTCGTCGGTGTAGGTGATGTCGGAGGAGAACTCGTTGGCCTGGCCGTTATTCAGGTAGGTGGCCGAGAAGTTCTGGGATTCGAAGCAGAACGGGGTCAGGCCGGTGCCGTCGAAAAGCGGGCCCGCCCGGAAGACGTCGAAGTTGGCGGGCGAGGTGTTGCAGAACACCCGCGATTGCTCCACCGGCACCGCGGATTCGGCCTCCGAGTTGGTCACCACGATGACCTGGCCTTCGTAAAACACCATGCGACCGGCCACGAAGGTGAGGATCATGGCGACAATGCCGATGTGGAAAATCAGGTTCATCAGCTCGCGGGTGTAGCCGCGCTCGGCGGAAACCGAGTACGCTCCGGCGCGGTCCTCGTCCGGGGTGTAGGACGCCACGTGCCAGCGTTTAAGCTGTGTACGCAACTGCTTCTCGACGTCCTCCGGCGCCCCCGCAACCTCCCCCTCCACGTGGTGAGGCATGCGGCCCAAGTACTTGGGCGCGCGCGTCGGCTTGGCCTTGTAGGCGCGCCAGTGGTCGATGGAGCGCGGGATGATGCAGCCGACCAGGGAGATGGTCAAAAGCACGATGATGGCGAGGAACCACGTGGACTGGAAGACGTCGAAAAGCTGCAGCTTGTCGTAGATCGGGCCGGTGGTGGGGTTGGCCTTAAGGTAGTCGTCCACCAGCGAGGACGACACGGTGCGCTGCGGCAGAAGCGCGCCCGGGATGGACGCCACGGCCAGCACGAACAGCAGCATCAAGGCGGTGCGCATGCTGGTGAGCCAGTGCCACGCCTTTTTCAGCCAGGTCTGTGCCGTCTTCATTTAGATGATCGTCCCTCCGAATCCGACGACGAGTTGGCGCGACCAACCGATAAACACGTCCCAGGCGCCGGTGAGCAGCGTGATGCCGACGACGATCATGGCGATACCGCCGGCGATCTGGATAGCGCGGGAGTGGCGGCGCAGCACGTCGATGCTGCGCACGGCCTTCGAGGAGCCGAGCGCAACGAGCAAAAACGGCAGGCCCAGCCCGATGCAGTACGCGATGACAAGCACCACGCCGCGCGCCGCCGTGACGCCCTGGGTGCCCACAGACACCGAGATAATGGCGCCCAGCGTGGGACCCAGGCACGGCGTCCAGCCGAGCGCGAAAATGCCGCCGAGCAGCGGCGCGCCCACAATGGTGGTCCAGCGCTTGGGCTGGAAGCGGGTGTCCTTCTGCAGCGCGGGCACGGCCCCCATGAACACCAGGCCCATGAGGATGGTGACCACCCCGCCGATGCGGGTGAGCGTTTGCGCATTGAGCGCGATGGCGCTGACCGCGCCGAACACCGTGACGGTGGCAAGCAGAAACACGACGGTGAACCCGGCGATGAACAGCAGGGCGGCACCGGCAACCGCCCAGTGTTTGCGGGACACGCGGGGCCCGTCCTCCTCAAACGTCATCTCGCCGCCGACCACGCCGGTGAGGTACGAGATGTAGCCCGGCACCAGCGGGATCACGCACGGCGAGGCGAAGGACACCAGCCCGGCAACCGCGGCGGCGAGCAGGCCGAGCAGCAGCGGGCCGTCGGCGACAAGATCGGCGAAGCCCACCTAGGCCTCCTCGTCAAGACGGTCGATGACCTCAATCAGATCGTCCGCGGTGATCTCACGCAAAAACACGGCGGCCGGGCGGTGCTGCTTGTCCAGCACGATCGTGGTGGGAATGACGGAGCTGGGCACGCCGCCCAGGTTCGCGGCGGTCTTAAACGGCGGGTCGTAGATCGACGGGTAGGTCACGCCGTTATCCGCCAGGAAATCCCGCGCGATCTGCGGATTCGGGTCGCGGACGTTGATGCCAAGCACGGTGCCGGAGTTCTGCTCCTGCAAATGCTCGTGCACCTGCTGCAGGTCGTCCACCTCCGCGCGGCACGGCGCGCACCACTGGCCCCACGCGTTGAGCACGACGATCTGGCCGTCGAAATCACTCAGGGCGATGGTCTGGCCTTCGTCGAGAAGCGACTCGCCCTCGAAGCCGGCCAGGGGCTTGCGGTCCGCCTCCTCGTAGAGGATTTCAGTCTGCCCGCCCGGCGAGTGGAACGCGAAGTTGCCGCCGTTGTCCGCGCCGGAGCAGGCGGTCAGCAAAAGCGCGGCCGCGCAAAGCGGCGCGGCGAAAAGCTTGCGCATAGTACCTCTCAGATGTGCTGGGCTGGGGTGTTGTAGGCCCAGTCAACAACACTGTCGCCGTCAAACACAAGTGAGGTCACACTCGCCAGGTCGCAGTTGCGGCTCGCGTGCGCCAGGCGCTTGCCCTGCACGTGGCGCTGCACGGTGACAATTGGCAGCTGGTGGCTGACCATCACAGCCTCGTGACCCTCGGCCTTGTCTCGGGCGTCCTCGACCGCGGACCACATGCGCTCGAAGATCTCCTGGTAGGGCTCGCCCCAGCTCGGCTCGAACGGGTTGGTCATGTGCCGCCAGCGGATCGGGTTGATCAGCTGCGAGCGCCACCCCTTCGTGCGCAGGCCCTCAAACGTGTTGCCAGCCTCCAGGATGTCCTCGCGGGTGTCCACCTCGCAGCCGGTGACCTCCGCGATCGGGCGCGCCGTTTCCTGCGCGCGCTCCAGCGGACTCGCCGCCAGGTAGACCACGTCGCGGCCGCGGAAGAACTTCGAGGTGGCCACGGCCATGGAGTTGCCGCGTGAAGACAGGTGGTAGCCCGGCATGCGCCCGTAGAGGATCTTCTTCGGGTTGTACACCTCGCCGTGGCGCACCAGGTGCACCGTCGTCTTCGTCATTTAGGCCTCCGCGGGTTGCGCCGCAGCAGCGGCCTTCGCGGCGCCGCGCAGCGCGTCCTCGATGCGGCCGAAGTCCTCGTCCGTCAGCGCGGTGGAGACGAACCAGGTCTCAAACGCGCTCGGCGGCGCGTACACGCCGGCGTCCAGCAGGGCGTGGAAGAACGGGGCGTAGCGGAACGTGTCGGCGGCCTGCATGTCGGCGAAGTTGTGGCCCTCGCCCTCGCCGAACCGGATGGAGAGCATGGTCGCCGCGCGTTGGATGTGGTGGGTGACGCCTTCGGCCGTCAGGGCGTCGTGAAGCAAACGCTCCAGCAAATCCGCGTTTTTGTTCAGCGTGGGGTAGATGTCCTCGCTCGCCAGCTCCAGCGAGGCCAGGCCGGACGCCATCGCCACCGGGTTACCGGACAGGGTGCCCGCCTGGTAGACAGGGCCGTTCGGCGCGAGGTGCTCCATGATGTCGCGGCGTCCGCCGAACGCCGCCGCCGGCAGGCCGCCGGAGACGACCTTGCCAAAGGTGGTCAGGTCGCCCGCGACGTTATCCACGCCGTACCAGCCGGCGTAGGAGGTGCGGAAACCGGTCATGACCTCGTCGAGGATCAGCAGCGCGCCGTTGAGGTGCGCGAGCTCCTTGAGCTTGGCGTTGAAGTCGTTCTGCGGGGCGACGGTGCCCATGTTGCCCGCGGCCGCTTCGGCGATGACCGCGGCGATCTCGCCCTCGTTCTCGCGGAACGCGCGCTCCACGGCCTCAATGTCGTTGTACGGCACCACGATGGTGTCCTGCGCCTGCGCGCCCGTGACACCCGGGGAATCCGGCAGGGAGAACGTGGCGATGCCGGAGCCCGCGGACGCCAGCAGCGCGTCGACGTGGCCGTGGTAGCAGCCCTCGAACTTGATGATCTTCGGCCGACCCGTGAACCCGCGCGCCAGACGCACCGCGGACATGGTGGCCTCCGTGCCGGAGTTGACCATGCGCACCTCTTCCACCGACGTGCGCTTGACAATGTGCTCCGCGATCTGGATCTCCGCCTCCGTGGGCGCGCCGAAGCTCAGACCGTTGTGCAGGGCTTTCTCCACTGCCTCGACGATCTTCGGGTGGGCGTTGCCGTGCACCATCGGGCCCCAGGAGCACACCAGGTCCACGTACGAGTTGCCGTCCACGTCGATGAGTTGCGAGCCGTGCGCACTCTGGATGAAGCGGGTCTGCCCGCCCACCGAGCCGAAGCCGCGCACCGGCGAGTTCACCCCACCCGGGGTGGTTTTCTGCGCCCGCTCGAACAGCTCGTGCGAACGCTGGGTGTTAGCTGAAGTCGGCTTTTCCGCAGTCATGGTTGTCTATCCTAGGCCATATGAAAATCGCGTTTTTAGGCCTCGGTCGCATGGGCACGGAGCTCGCGCTCAAGCTCGTCGACGACCACGAACTGACCGTATGGAACCGCACCGCGGAGAAGACCGAGCCGCTGGTCTCACGCGGGGCTACCGCTGCTTCGACCCCCGCCGAGGCGGTCGAGGGCGCCGAGCTGGTGATCACCTGCCTGTTCGGCCCCGACATCGTGCGCGAGGTAGTGATCGAGCCCGCGCTGATCCCCGACGGCGTGACCTGGGCCGATGCCACCACCATCTCGCCCGCGGACGCTGCCGCCTTCGCCGACGCCGTGCCCGGCTACGTGCACACCCCGGTCGTCGGCTCGCTTCCGCCCGCGCGCGCCGGCAAGCTCGGCGTGTACGTCGGAGGCGCCGATGCCTCTCGACGCTCTGAAGTCGCCGACGTCGTCGCCCCCTGGGCCGCCGCCAACCCTGAGCGCCTGAAGGAAGTGGACACCGCCGCCGGCGCCGCCGTGGGCAAACTGCTGGCCAACCTCGCCCTGGCCGTGACCATCGAAGGGTTCAAGGAAGCCCTGGTCCTGGGCGAATCCCAGGGGCTGTCGGAAGAGCAGGTGGTGGACATGCTCGGCTCCACCGGCCTGGAGTTCATCGTGAACATGAAGTCGCCGTTCCTTTTGGGTGAGCGCTCTACCTCGCCCGGTGATTTCACCGCCGACGCCATCGCCAAGGACGCCCGCCTGATGCTCGCGTCCTCGGACCAGGACCTGCCCGCCGTCTCCGCCGCCCTGGCGTCGTTGGAGGCCCAGCAGGACGCCGGCCACGGCGACGAGGACTTCTCCACCGTCGTGGTCAACCGCTAGCCCAAATTGATTCACCGGCGAGTGAATAGATCCCCCGCGTTCTGACGGATCGCGGCTGAATCTGTCAGGTGGCCCCCATCGCCCCAGGTCGGCGCAAACGGCTGCCGTGATCCGTCAGGCCCCCTTCGGTCCAGCGACGCGAAAGTCGAGTCCGGGAGGTCGAGTCCGGGCCTAAAACAGGGCGAACTCGACCTCCGCCGCTCGACTTTCGGCGCCGCCCGGCCCCGCTAGCGCCCGGCCTCGATCTCGTTGCCCACGACCTCGGCGGTCGGCTTCTTCTTGCCCTGGTTGCGGAAGATGCCGTAGAACACCACCACCAGCAGCGCGATGGCGATCCAGTTGGCCACCTTGGCGTATTGCTCCAGCACCATCACGACCGGCTCGCCGATCCACCAGCCCAGGCCCAGGTAGAGGAAGGACCAGATGGTTTTGGAGATGAAGTCCAGGACCATGAACTTCCACAGCGGCATCCCGGTCATGCCCATGAGCACGAACACCACGAACGCGATCGGCAGCGGGATGGGCACGTAGGCCAAGAAGATGCCCAGCCAGCCCAGCTTGACGGCCCACTGCTCCACGCGCGCGATGTTTTTCGCGGCGCGCGGCGAGTTCGCGGCCTGCACGTCCAGGATCCCGCGGCCCCAGAGTTTGCCGGCCCACCAGTAGATCCAGTCGAACTTGATGTTCACGATCGAGCCGATGAGCAGGAACAACAGCCAGTGCGGCGCCTCCCCCACCGCGGCGAGCGCACCGGTGGACGCGGCGCCGACGCGCGAGCCGGTCAGCGCCAGCATGATCGGCGGGTCCAGCCCCAAAAGCCACGCCCGCAGCGGGATCATGGCCAAGCCGAAGATGCCGACGAAGCCGAACCAGCCCAGACACCAGTAGTCGGCTTTGGTGGGTTTGCCGTTCCAGGGCAGGCCGTCTTCCTCCCACCATTCCTTCTCGGCAGGCTCGGTACCGGCTGTCTCGCGTGGATCCGCGTGTTCTTCCATAGGTGATCAACCTAGTGCACATCCGCCCGCTGCCCCTACCCAAGCGGAGAATGTGCCGGGACCTCCCGCTGACTTAGGGCTTTTGCTTATCGACGGCAGCTGCCGCCGCGCCCCTCGCATCGGCGATCACTGCCGGCACGCCGACCCCACCGGCCCACGCGCCGGTGAGGGAGATGTGGGAGGCCTTTGGTTCGTCGTTAAGCAATCTGCGCACCTTGGCCACGGTGGCGAGGTGGCCTTCGTCGAAGCGGGGCAGGCCGCCGAGCCAGCGTTGGACGTAGATTTCCTCGAGGCCGGCGGTGCGGCCGTCGAAGCCGGTGATGGTTTCGAGGTCGTCGAGGGCCCAGTCCACGAGGTCGTCCTCGGTGGCGGTGATGGCGACGTTGTCGCCGAAGCGGCCGAAGCTAGCGCGCACAAGTGCCCCGCCGCGCTCGGCGAGGTGTGGCCACTTGCGCGAGGAGAACGTGAACGCCTTCGCGTGGACGTCCTCGGCACCGGCGGCGACGAGGACGCCGGAGTTCTGCGGCAGGCCTTCGTCGGTGGCGAACCGCATGCCCACCACCGCGGAGTTGGCCAGTTTGACGGTTTTGAGCGTCTCGGAGGCCTCGGGCGCGATGCCCTTGAGCAGCAGCGCCGCGGTGGGGGCGGGCACTGCGAGGATGACGTGGTCGTAGACCTTATCCTCGCCGCCTTTGAGGCGGTACTTCGGTGCCTCAGCCGAGCCTTCGAGGCTGATCGCGGAGATGAACGCGTCGATGTAGATGTCCGCGCCAGATTTCTCGGCGAGCGTTTCGTAGAGCTCCTGGTAACCGTCGCGGAACGTCTTGAACACCGCACCCTGACCGGTGGGCATCTCGCGGCGGGAGCGCTCCAGGTTGGCCACGGCGGTGGACAGGTGCACCGGCCCGTCGGCGGCGAGGCGGTCGAACTCCTCCGCCAGCTGGGGGATGGTCGCGCGCACGCCGAGTTCGTCGGCGGTGCAGGAGTACACCCCGCCGAGCAGGGAGGAGACGATGTTGTCCACCACTTCGTCGCCGTAGCGCTCGCGCACAAGCTTGCCGACGTTGACGTCGCCGCCGACCTCCCAGTCGAAGCCTTCGCGCTCGGCTTCGGTGTCGATGCGCTGCGCGGTGGCCTCGCTGACCAGGTGCTTGACGGTCTCGGACGTGGACGGGATGCCCATCACGCCGCCGGTGGGCAGTCCTCGGGTCTCGCCGTCGACCCACACCAGGGAGCGCAGGCCGGAGGGCTCCACCAGGGAGTCGGCCAGGCCGAGCTCGGTGAAGAAGTCCACGGCGTCCTGGCGGCGCGCCAGGAACGCCTCGGCGCCCATATCGGTGGGGCCTGCCTCGAAGGCGACAGTGTGGAGCTTGCCGCCGAGGCGGTCGGTGGCCTCGTAGACGTCGACTTTGAGGTCGTCCTTATCCCCCTCGGCGTGGACGAAGTCCGCGCCGAGCTCGTACGCGGCGGTCAGGCCCGCAAGTCCCGCGCCGATGATGGCGATGTTCATTAATTCTCCTCGTGGATGATGCGCACGGCCTCGGTGATCGCGTCCGCGTCGGTGGTGGGCAGCACGCCGTGGCCGAGGTTGAAGATGTGCCCGGTGGCGTCGCCCGCCTTGATTGCGCGCGCGGCCTCGGCCTTGATGCGCGCGACCTCGCCGCGCACCACGTCGGTGCCGGCGAACAGCATGGCCGGGTCCAGGTTGCCCTGCAGCACGCGCGGGGAGGCGAACCGGGTCGCGGCCGTGTCCAGCGGCACGCGCCAGTCCACGCCCATCACCTCGCTGCCTGCCTCGGACATCGCGCCGAGCAACTCGCCGGTGGTGACGCCGAAGTGGATGCGCGGGATCTCGCCCGCGACGGATTCGAGGATTTCCACCGAGTACGGCAGCACGAATTCGCGGTAGTCGGCTTCGGTGAGGAAGCCCGCCCAGGAGTCGAACAGCTGCATCGCGTCGATGCCGGCCTCGACCTGCGTGCGTAGAAACGCGATGATCGTGGGCACCAGGCGGCGCATCAGCGCGTGCCAGGTCTCCGGCTCGGCGTGCATCATCGCCTTAGTCTTCTCGTGGTTTTTGCTCGGCCCGCCCTCGACGAGGTAGCTGGCCAGGGTAAACGGCGCGCCGACGAACCCGATCAGGGCTTGGGTGTCGCTCAGTTCGTCGAGGATGATGCGGATGCCATCGGACACGGCAGCGACTTCGTCGTCAAGCAAAGGCAGCTTCTCGACGTCACTCCGCGACTTCACCGCCTCCCCCATCACAGGGCCGCGGCCGGGCACGATCTCCACGTCCACGCCCGCCGCCTTGAGCGGAACCACGATGTCGGAGAACAGGATCGCGGCGTCGACGTCGTGGCGGCGCACCGGCTGCAGCGTGATCTCCGCGAGCAGCTCCGGCATGAAGCACGAGTCCAGCATGGGGATGCCTTCGCGCACTTCGCGGTATTCGGGCAGGGAGCGGCCGGCCTGGCGCATGAACCACACCGGGGTGCGCGAGGGGGTGCGGCCGTGCGCCGCCTCGAGCAGGGGTGCGTTGGTGAGATCGCGTCTGGTCATGGCACCCAAGCCTACCGGCGCAGCCCCTGAACCCGGAACCGGCTGGCGCGGCGGGAGGAGTACTCCACAAGCAGGGAACTTCCCAGCATGAGCAGGGTCGCGCCGACCGGGGGCAGCGCACCGGCGGCGGCGAGGATGATGGCGACGGCGTTGTAGATTCCGGCGAACCACAGGTTCCTGTCGGCGATGCGGTTGACGCGGCGGGCGTGCTCGATGGCCTGGGGCACGGCCATGACGTCGTTGCGCACGAGCACGACGTCGCTGACGTTGTTCCAATTCGGCGCCTTGGTGCCGTAAAGGTCCTCACCGGCGTAGAGGATGCCGGAGTCCGCCACGCGCAGCACCGGCAGGACGCTGGAATCGCACACCATGGCCACAATGCCGCCCTGGGTGTGCAGAGCGCGCACCGCGGCGGGTTTCTCCTGGGAGCGGATCCCGGCGAGCACCTGCGAGATGCCCAAAAAGTCTGCGAAACGGCGCGCCACCGGGTAGGTGTCGCGCGAGAGCATCACGGTTTCCACGCCCATGGATTCCAGGGTGTCCACCGCCTCAATGGCGTCTTCCTTGGCGGGGTCGAACAGGGTGATCACGCCGCGGTCCTTGCCGTCCCAGCGCACCACCACCGGGGTGCCGCCGGTGGTGGCGGCCACAGACAGCTTGCCGCGCAGCTGCGACAGGTTCGTCGGGCGCCACAGTGAGGCGTCGAAGGTCTGCGTGCGGGCGTTTTCGCCAGAGCCCCAGGTGGCGGTGAGGCGGCCGCCGAGCTCGCCGTCGGGGGTGACTGTGTCGTCGCCGACCTCGATCCAGTCCGGCAGGCGCGGGTCCCCGGAGCGGGCGTCGCGCACCTCGCGGGCCGCCTTCACAATGGCGCGGGAGGCCGGGTGATCCGAGTCCGCGGACAGCACGCCGGCGATGCGCAGCACCAGCTCGCTGCTCTCCCCCTCAGCTGCGGTGACCGTTTCCACGTGCATCTCCGGCAGCACGAGCGTTCCCACGCGGTTGAACACCACCGTGTCCACCTTGGACAACACCCGAAGCGCGTTGCCGTCGCGCATGAGCACCCCGTTGCGCACCGCCGCCTCGATGCCCTGGCGGATGGCCAACGCCGGCGAGATGGCCAGGCTGAACGGGGCGACCACCACCAAGATTGCCAAGGCTGTCGACGCCGCCGTGTTGATGTTGCCGGTAAATAGCAGCCACAGGCCGAAATCCAGCACAGCAATGGCGTAAGCAGCCGGGATGAGCATGCTGGCAGAGCGGGTGGAGACCATCGTGGCGGCGTTTTGGTGGCGCGAGGCCTCCTCCAGCCAGCGCTGCACCGCGGTCAACAACGTGGTGTGGCCGACGCGGCTCGCGCGGACCTTGATGTCGCCCTCGCGCAGCACGGAGCCCGCCACAACGCGCTTGCCCACCTTCAGCTGCGGGCTGGCGTGTGTGTTGACCAGCTCCCAGCCGATCGCGCCGGATCCACCGACTACTTCCCCGTCGACGGGGATGACCTGGCCGGCGCGGACGCGGACGTCGTCGCCACGCATAATCTCCGTGGCCGGAAGCTCCTCCCTGCCGCCGCCTTTCTTGCGGTGAGTGACCTCGTACATTGAGTCCGCGCCCGGGCGGCGCGCCTCCAACTCGTCCAGCAGATTGGTGCGCACCCGCATGGAGAAGAAGCGGCCGAGCAGCAGCAACGTCGTCACCGTGCAGGAGACTTCGAGGTAGAGCTCTGGGCCGCTGCCGATGTCCAGCGGCACCCAGGTGCCGCTGGACTGGTAGCCGATGCGCCCGGCGTCAGTGAACAGCAGCATGGCAAACGACCACAGGTAGGACGCCAAGATGGCGATCGAGCTCGCACCGTCGAGCGCCGAGAGCCCGCGGCGCACGCCACCGGCCATCGCGCGGTGGAACGGGGAAGCGCACCACAGCGCCACCGGGGTGGTCAGCGCGAACGCCACCCACTGCCAGCCCGGGAACCCGAGGGCGGGCACGTAGGTCAGCAACAGCACCGGGATAGTCAGCATCACCGCCAGCCACAGCCTGCCCGGGGTGACCAGGTCGCGGGCGGTAAACAACACGTCGCCGCTGCGGCGCTCCGCGCGGGTCTTGTTCTGGATGAAGCCCTGGGCGCGGGCCAAAAGGTGCGCCGCTTCTTCCTTGCGGTGGTGCTTGGCGCGCCGCGGCATGGGGTGTTCCGTCCAGTAGCGGCCGTGGGCGCGGCGCTGCAGGGTGGAGTCGGTGACCACCGCGGTCACCCCGAAGTCCTCGATGGTCTTGATCAGCTGCGGCAGCGGCATGGTCGCCGGTGCCGTCACCCATGCCATACGGGTGGGGTACACCAGGCGGGCGGAAACGCCGTCGAGGGATTCGAGGGCGTCTTCGATCTCTGTCAGTTGCGGGCCGTCCTCCACCCCGCGCAGTTCAAAGGCGTAGGAGGCATTGGGGCGCACGAGCTCGCCGTCCAAGTCACGACGGGCAGTGGCCGGGTCGACCCCGGCTTCCCTGGCTGCGTCGCGGGCGGCCTCAATGTAATCGTCGAGTTCCTCGCCGCTCAGCTCGTCCAGCTTGGCGCCTTCGCGCCCAGTGGTGCTGAGCTTTTCCAGGTCCTCGCCCTCATATTTGCTCATTCCACGCCTTCCCAGACGTCGCCGCTGCGCTTATCCACGAACGCGTTGGCGGCCGGGCGGAACATGAAAAATAGGGCGAATACCAGTACTCCGACTACGACGAACGCGGCCCAGCCGGCCACGCCCACGAAGAAGCTGGACAGCTGCAAAAACACCGCCAGTCCGATGAACCCGGCCAGCCAGCGGCGCGCCACCTTCGAGCCTTTGGGCAGGTAGGCGCAGCACGAAGTGATTAAGGAGCCGAGGATGATGCTGCCCCAGGTGTAGACACGCAGGTTGCGCGCGAAGATGCCCTCCACGTCCGCGTCCAGGTCCTTGGGCGAATCCGCCACCATGGTCAAAAACGCGATGACGAACATCAGCACCGCCGCGATCAGGCACAGGTAGTAGCCGATCTTCAGCGGCTTCGGCCAATCCGGGCCAACCTCGCCGGTGAAGCGCCGGTTCCTGTCGTTCGGGTCCGACACCATCGTCGGGAACATCCCTGCCACCGCTTAGCTCTCCTTCTCCTCCGGCGCCTCCGCCGAATCCGTGGCACTGCCGGACTTGCCCTTGGGCGGCTTGGTCCACGCCACGGAGTCCTTATCCACTGAATAGATCACGCCCATCACGCCCGCAACACCAAGGATGATCTGGACGACGCCATCGATGCCGAACATTGCCGTCGGCACCGCGGTGGAGGCCGGCATCATCATGAACAGCGTGAGCATGCGCAGCGCAAAAAACACGGAGAAGATCTGCAGCAGCCGGCGGGCGTTTTCCGCCCATTTCGCCTGCTTGCGCACCGCGCGCAGCGCGAAGACGAACAACAGGATCACGCCGAGCTGCAACAGCGCCATGATGAAAATGGAGCCGTAGACGCTGGCATTCATCAGCGCCTCGGAAACCTCGCCGTCACCGTTAGTGGCGCGTTCCTTGGCCACTTCGCGCAGCGCGGACGGGTCGATCACGCTCGCCACGACGGCGAAGATCTGGTGCAACAGCTCCCCGCCGATCATCACGGCCCAGGCCGCGAGCATGTAGCGCACAGCTTCAGGCATGGAGCCCTTGTGCTTTTCGACGGCCTCCGGTCCCACCCTGCTCGGCGACCCCGGGTTCATTGGCGGCAAGCTAACCATTGAGCCTCTTTGCTGCCTCGATGGCGTAGTAGGTGAAAATTTGGTCTGCGCCGGCGCGCTTGATGGACATCAGTGCTTCCATCATCGTCTCCTCGTAGTCGATCCAGCCGTGTTTGCCGGCCGCGTTGAGCATGGCGTACTCGCCGGAGACTTGGTAGGCGGCAACAGGCACCGGGGACATCTCCGCGATCTTGGCCAGCACGTCCAAATACGGCAGCGCGGGCTTGACCATGACAAAGTCCGCGCCTTCGGCGATGTCCAGCTCCGTTTCCAAAAGCGACTCGCGCACGTTCGCCGGGTCCTGCTGGTAGGTGCGGCGGTCGCCCTTCAGCGAGGAGCCGACCGCGTCGCGGAACGGCCCGAAGAACTTGGAGGCGTACTTCGCGGAGTAGGCCATGATGGCAACGTCGGCGAAGCCCGCGCGATCAAGCGCCTTGCGAATCTGCTCAATCTGGCCGTCCATCATGCCGGACGGGCTGACAATGTGCGCGCCCGCGCGCGCCTGGGCCACCGCCATCTGGCAGTAGATTTCCACGGTGGGGTCGTTGTCCACCACTTCCCTGCCGTGCGCGTCGGTGGTGAGCACGCCGCAGTGGCCGTGGTCCGTGAACTCGTCCAGGCAGGTGTCCGCCATGATGATCAGCTCGTCGCCGAACTCCTTGCGCAGCAGCGCAATCGCGCGGTTGAGCACGCCGTCTTCGGCAACCGCGACGGAGCCGGTGGCGTCCTTGTCCTCCTCGCGCGGCACGCCGAATAGGTCCACGCACTTCACCCCGACTGCGAGCGCCTCGCGGCAAATCTCCACCAGCGACTCCGGGGTGTGCTGGTACACGCCCGGCATGGATGGGATCTCCCGCGGGGCGTCGATGCCGTCGGCGATGAACAGCGGGAGGATGAAGTCGGCCGGGTGCAGACGCGTCTCCGTGACAAACTCACGGATAGCGGGGGTTTGCCGCAAGCGGCGGGGGCGTCGAATCAAGTCGTAATCAGCCATGCGCCACATCTTAGAACGCGCACCCGACACGACCCAGCTGGAGCGTTGCTAGCCAGCCGCGGCCGCGGTGTCCTCGCCGGTGCTCTTCGCAGCTTTTCGACGCTTCTTGCGCGGCGGCGGCAACTGCCCCGACGCGCGCAGCCCTGCCACGTGGTCCGCCAAGGCGTCGACGAGGTTGGGGATGTCGGCGACCTCCGGGACGACGTCGACACGCAAGCCTTGCTCCCGCGCCTCCGCCTCGGTGACCGGGCCGATGCAGGCGATGATCGTGCGCGAATGCGGCTTGCCCGCAATACCCACAAGGTTCTTCACCGTCGACGGGGACGTGAAGCACACGGCGTCGAAGCCGCCGGTCTTGATCATGTCGCGCGTCTCCGGCGGCGGCGGGGCGGCGCGCACGGTGCGGTAGGCGACCACGTCGTCGACCTCCCAGCCCTTTTCCTGCAGGCCGTCCACCAGCACGTCGGAGCCGAGGTCCGCGCGCGGCAGCAGCACGCGCGAAACCGGATCGATATCCTCCACGTACTCCGGGAACGCCTCCGCCAGACCAGCCGCGTTCTGCTTCGTGCGGTGCGGCAGGAGCTCCGGCTGCATGCCTCGGGCGATCAGTGCGTCGGCGGTCTTCTGCCCCACCGCGCCCAAGTGCACGCCGGCGAAGGCGCGGGCGTCCAAGCCCAGCTCCGCAAACTTGGACCACACCGCGTCAACGGCGTTGACGGAGGTAAACAGGATCCACTGGTAGCGGCCCTCCACGATGCCCTTGATCGCACGGTCCATCTGCGCCGGGTTGCGCGGTGGCTCCAGCGAAATCGTGGGCACGGACTGCGGGATCGCGCCGTGCTGCGACAGGCGGGCGTTCATCACGCCTGCCTGCGACTTCGCGCGCGGCACAAGCACACGCCAGCCGTAGAGCGGGCGGTTTTCCCACCACGAGTACTTCGAGCGGTCGTCCGCCGCGGTGCCGAGGGTGACCACCAGCGGGCCCTCCAGCTCCGCGTCGAGCTTGCCCACGGTGCCCAGCGTCGCGTCGAACGTGCGCTGCAGGCGGGTGGTGCCGCGCGTGGTCACCGTCACCGGCGTAGACGCCTGGAAACCGCGCTCCATGAGCTGCTCCACCATCTCCGCCAGGTGTTCCTGGTTCGCCTGCAGCACCAGCGGCTGTGGCGCGGCGGCGAGCTGGTCCCAGTCCACGTCGCCGTTGTTCAGGTCGGCTTCCGTGTACGTCGAACCGAGCGCGATGCCGGCGAACGACGGCACCGTCGACGGCAGCGACATGCCCGGCACCACCTGGAACTCCATACCCTCGGCGGCCACCGCGGAGATCTCCTCCATCACGGAATCGCGCGTCAGCGGGTTGCCGGAGACCAGGCGGATCACGTCGCCGTCGCCAGCCTCGCCGCGCTCCACGATGTCCGCGGCTTCCTTCAGCGCGAGCTTCAGCTTCTCGACGATCACTCCGCCATCCAGCCCAACCTCCTGCAACTCCGCAGCAGTCGGGTCCTCGGGGCGGGGTGGCTTACGCCTCGCGCCAGCTGCTTTCGCCTCGGCGCACATCTGCTCGTAGCGCTCGTTCGCCGCGTCCATCTTGGCTTTCGGCACTGGCAGCGCCGACGCGACGACGCTTCGGACCCCCGCCGACACCTCTGGGTCCACGAGGGCGATAGAATTGGATTCCATTACCTCGCGGGCGCGAACCGTGAGCAACTCCGGGTTGCCCGGCCCAGCGCCAACGAAGATCACCTTCCCCGGCTGGGGGGTGTGAGTGGGCTCTGTCATGGAGAAATCTCTTCTAGGCACAAATAAACCGCCCCCGCGCGGCTGGGTTCGCGGTGTTGCTTGGCCTCAATACGGCCCACCGACCCGATTGCGCGGAGGGTATTGAACGTATGGTATCTCCACCATAAAATGCTTCAGCCTGAGAACAAAACCAGCGCTGTATTCCGCTCCGTCCGCACCTCCCGGAGTCTCAACCCCCGGATCGTCTAGCAGCACCGCGAGCGAGACCGCTAGACGGTCCGCAAACCTGCCGCCTCAGCCACCGTTGCACACCAATCCTGCCGGATCTGCTAGTTCCCCCGGATACCCATCAAGCACGAACTAGCAGATCACACCACTGCTGAAAATAGTTGCCAACATCACCTGGCCAAACGTAAAGTTGGACACTTGATCTGCTAGTTGCTCTTTTGTGGGAACTAGCAGATCCGCAGATGAAGGCAGGTGCACAGTCGCGCACCTGCTGATAGAGACAAGCGAGGCTTACAGCCCAGCGCTACTCCATCACGTCGGCGGCGCCGCGCTCCAGCAGCACCTCGGCAACCTTGCGGCCCAGCTCGGCCGGGTCAGTGCCCTGGGCTTCCTCCACCAGCTGGCGGGAACCGTCCAGGGCGAACACGCCTGCGCGCAGAGTCACCTTTGCGCCGTCGAACACCGCCGACGCGGCCACCGGCGCGGTGCAGCCCGCCTCCAAACGGGCCAGCACTGCGCGCTCGGCGGTGGATTCGGCGGTGGCGGCGGCGTCGATAAGCTTGTCAATCGCCTCGCGCGCCGCAGCGTCGTCGGAGCGGCACTCCACGGCCAGCGCGCCCTGGGCGGGAGCGGGCATGAACACCTCGGGCGCAAAGACTTCGGTGGCGCGGTCGCCGTAGCCGCCGCGCACCAGTCCCGCGTATGCCAGGATGATCGCGTCCAGCTCGCCGTTTTCGACGTAGCTCATGCGGCGTTCGATGTTGCCGCGCAGCGGGCGGATATCCAGGTCGGGGCGCATGGCTTTGAGCTGGGAGACGCGGCGCGGCGCGGAGGTTCCCACGCGTGCGCCTTCGGGCAGCTCGGCGAGGGTCAGTCCGTCGCGGGCGATGAGCGCTTCGCGGCTGTCCTCGCGGGTAGGGATGATCATGTGGGCGCGCGGCTCGTCGGCAGTGGGCAGGTCCTTGAACGAGTGGACCGCGATGTCCACCTCGCCGTGAAACAGCGCGTCGCGCAGCGCGGATGTGAACACGCCCACGCCGATGCGCTCCACAGGCGCCTGGGACAGGTCGCCCGGGGTGGTCACAATCTGCAGTTCGGCGGGGTGGCCGTGCTCGCCCAGCGCGTCGCGCACATGCCCGGTCTGGGTGGTGGCCAGGTGGGATCCGCGTGTACCGATTTTGAACATCTACTTCTCCTTGCCGTGCAGTTCCTCGGGCAGCGGCAGCTTCTGCGCGTCCACCGCCACCGAGGGGCTTTCCAGCCCGAACAACTCGGTGACCGCCTCTTCAACGCTCACCGTCTCCGACGTCGCCGCGAGCTCTTTAATCTTCACCGTAGGCGCGTGCAAAAGCTTATCGACGACACGCTTGACCATGCGGCTGACCTGATCAAAGTCGTCCTCGGGCATCTCCGAAAGACGAGTTCGCAGACGCTGCAGTTCTTGGCCGGAAATCTCCGCGGCGTTGCGGCGCAGACGGGTCACCGCCGGGGCCACCTCGCGCACGCGCTGCTCCGAGCCGAAGGTGTCCACTTCTTCGGCCACGATCTCCTCGGCGCGGCGCAGCGCGCGGGAGTCCTCGTTGTCGCTACCACGCATCTTCTCGTGCAGGGACTCGATGTTGACTAGGTGCACGCCGTCAATGTCTGCCACGGCGTCGTCGATGTCGCGCGGCAGCGACAAATCCGCCAGCACCAGCGGGCCGGGGATGTCGGCCGGGGTGATGGTGAACTCGTCGGAGGCGGTGGCGGAGACCACCAGATCCACGCGGTCCAGCACCGAGGCGCGGTCGGCGAAGTCCACCACCTCGGCAGGCACGCCGGCTTCGCGGGAGTGCTCCGCCAGGCGCTCGGCGCGGTCGCGGGTGCGGTTGGCCAACACCAGCTTGTCAATGCCCTGTTTGCCCAGGTGGGTCGCGGCCAACGAACTCATCGCGCCGGCTCCTAGGACGAGTGCGGTCTTACCCCGGAGGTCGTCGACAAGCATCAACTCCATCGCCTCCTCGAGCGCGACGGTGACCATGGACGCGCCCGAATCGTCGATGCCGGTTTCGGAGTGCACGCGCTTGCCGGTGTGCAGCGCCGCCTGGGCCAGCGAGTGCAGGTTCGGGCCCACAGTGCCGCGCTCCACGGCGTCGACGTAAGCGGAACGCACCTGGCCGATGATCTGCTGCTCGCCCACCACCATCGAGTCCAGGCCCGATGCCACGGTGAAAATGTGCTCCGCGGCCGCGTCCGAGTAGCGCACGTACAGGTAGCGGCGCAGTTCAGCCACGTCGACACCGGAGACGTCGGCAAGCACTCGCAGGACGTCCTCCACCCCAGCGTGGAACGCGTTGGTGACGGTGTAGACCTCCAGGCGGTTGCACGTGGAGATGATCATCGCCTCAGACAGCGACGGCTGCGTCACCAGCGCGCCCGCCGTGCCGTTTTGGACCTCCGCGTCCATGCTGAGCCGCTCCAGCAGGGCCACAGGCGCAGACCTGTGCGACATCCCCACAAGCAGAACACTCACGCAAAACCCTCCAGTCCGGTTGAAAATCACACTAAAGGATAGTCCTTTAGTTGGACAGCTCCGCGTCGAGGTCGTCGTTGTCCACTTCCCAGCAGGCGAACTCCTCGCCATCGATGACCACCACCGGCACGCGGTCGCCGTACTCCGCAGCCAACTCGGGATCTTGGTCCACGTCCACCAACGCGAGCTGAACGCCGTGCTTTGCCACCACAGGGGCGATCTGGCCCGCCACCCGCTCGCACGAACCGCACGTGGACCGGACCATCAACTCCACCTTTTTCATCCCCGCTCCTCCTGTGAGTGCATTTGCCAGGGCGTTGTACGATTGCACACGCTAACACCCCCACCCGAAAGGGCCCGTAGTTCCATGTCTGATCAGCGCGAACTCCTCGCGCAGTGGTCCCAGTCCCAGGGCAACCTGCGCCGCTTCCTTGAAGAGCGCGTCATGCCCCCGCTCGACGACGACGCGCAGCGCACCGCCGGCCGCGCCGCCGCAGCCGCCGCAGTGGAAGAGACCTTCGGCATCAACATCGACGACTTCGCACTCGGCGTGGACTCCGTCGGCGGCGCTTTCGAAACGGCCGGCCGCCAGAAGATCACCCCGCCCGACCCGGAGGTCCCCCAGGACACCGAGGCCGCCGCGTTTTTCGACGTGGACAACACCCTCATCCAGGGCTCGTCGCTGATCCTTTTGGCCCAGGGGCTGTTTCGCAAGCGCTTCATCACCCTGTCCGAGCTCGCGCCCGCGCTGCGCAAGCAGATCCGCTACCGCGTCTCCGGCTCCGAAAACGCCGACGACATCGCCGAGGGCCGCGAACAGGCTCTGGCCATTGTGAAGGGCAAGAGCGTGGAGGAGCTCAAGCAGGCGTGCCGGGAGATCGTGGACAACCGGATGCTGGAGAAGTCCTACGCCGACACCATCGAGCTGGCCTCCATGCACCTCGCCGCCGGGCAGCAGGTGTGGCTGGTCTCCGCCACCCCGGTGCAGATCGGCCAGGCACTGGCCGAAACGCTCGGCTTCACCGGCGCGCTTGGCACCGTGGCGGAGGAAAAGGACGGCAAGTTCACCGGGCGCCTCGTCGGCGACATCCTGCACGGCCCCGGCAAGAAGCACGCCGTGGCGGCGCTGGCGGCGCTGCAGCAGCTGGATTTGTCCAAGTGCACCGCTTACTCCGACAGCATCAACGACCTGCCCATGCTGGAAATGGTCGGCTCGCCGGTGGCGATCAACCCGGACCGGGCGCTGCGCAAGCACGCCAAGGCCCAGGGCTGGGCGGTGCGCGACTACCGCTCCGTGCGCCGGGCGGTGCGCCTATCCGCCCTGCCGGTGTTGGGCGTCGCGGGTGCCGTCGCTTTGCGACGGTTGTGGAACACGCGGCAAGAAAGGACTCACCGTGGATGATTCTTTTGCGCTGCGCACCCCGCGGCTCAGGTTGTCTGTGCCCTCAGACACGGATATCAACGCCATCTTTGACATCCACTCCGACACCCGCACCTACGAGCACCGGCCCGAGCTGGCCATGAAGACCAGAGAGGAAGCCGTAGAACTGGCACAGTCTTGGCAACAGCATTGGATTGAAAAGCAGCTGGGCTATTACACCGTGCACACGCTCGACGGCACGACCATCGGTTTTACAGGGGTACGCCACAGCGAAGAGGCTGGCGAGGACGTCCTGAACCTCTACTACCGTTTCGCACCCGAATCGCAGGGCAAGGGCTACGCCAAGGAGGCCGCAGCCGCTGCGATTGCCAGCGCACGCGAGCGTTTTCCACAGCTGCCCATCGTCGCCATCATCGATCCGTCCAATCAGGCGTCCATTGGCCTTGCGCTCAAACTCGGACTACAGCACGTCCCTGGGGCAGGAGTTCCAGGCGACTACGAGGTGTACCGACTGTAGATCAACGGTGGGTGCTCGGCCACGGCTCCATTGGTGTGATCGGGTAGCGCTCATCGACGGTAAAGCGTTGGCACACCACTTGGGTGTCGTCGTCGATATCAAGGTCGCCGATGTACTCCACGAATTCCGGTGAACGCCAATACCGTTCATGCCCAACGCGCCATTCACCGGCGTCTGCGTAGCCCTCCCCCTCAGCGATGGCGTGCTCGTCACTCACGTCCGCCAAGCGCCGAACCTGCACGTCCGTCGTGCGGATGACGCACACCACGTTGTCGTGTGAGTCAAGGACGGCCTCAAGGGAGCCCACTTCCTCGTTTGGCTGGAAACCGTCGGGATATTCAACCAGCAGCGATGCCGTCGCTGTTTTCATACCGTCCAAGATCGCTTGAACAAGAACGTCTCGAAGCGGGCCCGGGAAGGCGAACTCGCCGCGAGGCAGCTCCGAAACGGGGGCTAAAGCGTCCTGCGTCATACGGCCCCATTTTACGTAGCCAGAGGGATGCGTCTCCCTGGCGCGGGTTCTGGGACCCTAGATGCTTACCCCAGGACGCTTACTTCTCGAGTGACGCGGCGGCCGCGGCCGGAGGTTCGTCGAGAAGTAAGCGTTTAGAAGTAAGCATCCTCGGGCGGTAAGCATCTAGGAGTAAGCATCCTGCCGCAGAAACGAAAAACCCGCCTCCCTCAACGGAGGCGGGTGAAAGCGCACGGCTTACTTGCCGAGCTTACGACGCTGCACGCGGGTGCGGCGGAGCATCTTGCGGTGCTTCTTCTTGGACATGCGCTTGCGGCGCTTCTTAATCACTGAACCCATTGGGCTACCTCTTTCCTGTTCAACGTGCGTACGTACGCGGCCGGCGCAACCGCTTCCGCGGCCCGCGGGAGGTGCACACTCCCACAAGAAGTGGCCGACCTGATCGTTCAAAGCATACCGGCAGGGCTTTTCAGGGCCAAAAACACCCGCCGCACCGGAAACCGGCACGGCGGGTGTGTTCTCGAGGTCCTGTAAACGAGACCGGCAGCTATCCCACGTCGTAGACGGAGGACTCCAGGTACTCGCTCACTGCCGTCTCGTTCACGCGGAAGGAGCGGCCCACGCGGACGGCGGGCAGCTCGCCGGAGTGGACGAGGCGGTAGACGGTCATCTTGGAAACACGCATGATCTCCGCGACCTCGGCGACCGTCAGGAACTTTCCTTTATCTTCGTTAACCACTTAATTCATACCTCTCGGCACGCAAACGCGCTGCAGGCTTCCCCTCCCGCAGGACGAACACGCACGTGCTTGAACCACCCTAACGTGAAACCAGCGCCGAGTGCGACTTAAGTGGAAGAAAATTTTCAAAGTGCAGGCAGTGAACCCACAGAAACGGTTGTGAAAGTTGGGATTTGGGCTACTTACCCAACTCGTCCGAACGCTCCGCGCAGATCTCGGTGGCCCGGTAGAACGCGCCGCGCAGGCCAGACTCCTCCAGCTCGCGGATCGCGCGCACCGTGGTGCCAGCCGGCGAAGAGACCTTCGCCCGCAGCTGCACGGGGCTGTCCTCGCCCTCGAGCATCGCGCCGGCGCCGGCGGCGGTGGCGCACGCCAGCCGCTCCGCCAGGTCGCGCGGCAGACCGAGCGACACGCCCGCATCGACGAGCGCCTCGGCCACCAGGAAGAAGTACGCGGGACCGGATCCGGAGATCGCGGTCACGGCGTCCATCTGCGATTCAGCAACTTCCACGACCTGGCCCGCGGCGGCCAGCAGCTCCACCACAGCCTTGCGCTGCTCGTCGCTGACAAACCGTCCGCAAGCGGCGGCGAGCACACCTTTGCCCACCAGCATCGGCGTATTCGGCATCACGCGCACGATCGGGGTGCCGGCGGCGGAGACGGCACCTTCCATCGCACTGATAGTTACGCCCGCGGCCATGGAGACCAGCACGGTCGAAGATCCCGAGTCGGTCAGCTCCTCTCCGACCTCCGCGATGACGTCCAGGATCTGTGCGGGTTTGACGCACAACAGCGCCACGTCCGCGTCGCGCACGGCCTCGCGATTGTCGGAAGTGGTGCGCACCCCGTAGCGCTCCGACAGCTCGGCGCTTCGGGACGAGGACCGGTTTGTCGCGGTGATGGAGCCCGGCTCCACCCCATTGGCGACGAGGCCCGAAATGAAGGCCTCGCCGATGTTGCCTGCACCAATGACGGCGATGCGTTCCATGTCGCTCCTCAAAAAGATGGTCGGGAGTTTTACAGCAGTGCCGGGCCGAAGGCCACCACTGCGGCGGCCAGGCCGGCGATGATCATGGTGACCTTGTCGCGGCTGCCAGCCATCGCGCCGACAGCGGCAACCACCGCGGCCACGGCGCCGACGCCAACCAGCGCGGCCACAATCGCCATCGTGTTGGCCCACAGCCACTTGAACGCGAGGAAGCCCAGCACGCCCAGCAGGACGCCGAAGAACACCAGCAGGACAAGCAGGATCGGGTTGACCGATGCCTCTTCGACCTCGTAGTCGGTGTCGTACTCAGCAGCCGGCCCGTCGAGGAGTTCTTCGTCTTCGCGCTGCGCCTGCTGTGGCTCCGGCGCGTCTACGGTGCGGATCTCGTTGGTGTCGTCCGGCTGCGAGAGCTTCTGCTTTGCGACGGGCTCCGCCTTGCCCTCAGCTTTACCCTCAGCCTTTCCTTCGACTTTGCGCAGCACGGTGGTGTCGTCGGTGGCCGGCTGCACCTTGGTGACCGAGGATCCCGCTGGCGCTGCCTTGGGCGCCTGCGGGGCCGGTTTCTCAGACGGCTTTTCGGCTGGCTTGTCGGCTGGCTTTTCTGCGGGGCGCAGCTTCACGTACTCAGCCCGGGCCGGCTTCGACGCCACCTTCGGTTCAGGCTCCGGCTTCGGCGCCTGGGTGGGGGTCTTTTTGGGGGTATCCGAAGGTGCGTCGATAGGCACGCTGGAGTGCTTCACCTCAGCGGGCTTGGCGTCAACCTTCTTAAACGAGTCGGTCAGCTCGGCGACGGAAACGCCGCCGTCCTCGAGGCTGCGGCGGCGACGCGGACGGCGCGCGCCGGACGGGTTTTCCTTCTCGGCGCGCGCGAGGAGCTCGGCAACAGTGAGCTGTTTGTCGGCCATTAGTTGTCGTCTCCTTTATTAGCTTCCTGCTCAGCGTCCAAAGACCCCTTGTCGATGCGCTTGAGAATCACACCCTCGCGCAAAGCCCACGGGCAGATCTCCAACTTATCAACATTCAATGCGCGCATCGCAGCTTCCGCCACCAGCGCACCAGCGACGATCTGGTGGGAGCGGTCCGAGTTGATGCCCTCGAGCTCCGCGCGATCCGCCGCCGTCATGCGGGAAATGAACGCGATGAGCTGACGCAGACCCGGCGCGGTGAGCGTGCGCTTCACAAACGGTCCAGCCGACGAAGGCGCAGCACCGGTCAGGCGGGCCAGCGAACGGAACGTCTTGGACGTGCCCACGGCCAGGCCAGCCTCCCCCATCGCCTTGAACTGCTCGGCAGGCCCGGCGAGTTCTGCGTCGATGTAGTCGCGCAGCATGTTGATCTTCTTGCGCTCCGGCGGGTCGGTGTCGAACCACTCGTGAGTCAAGCGCCCCGCACCCAGGTCTAGGGACACCGCGAGGTCCGGCATCTCCTCGGTGCCCGTGGAGATCTCCAGCGAGCCGCCGCCGATGTCGAAGTTGGTGATGCGGCCGGCGGACCAGCCGTGCCAGCGGCGCGCCGCCAAAAACGTCAGCCGCGCTTCCTCTTCGCCGGAGAGGATGTTCAGCTTCACGCCGGTCTTCTTCTCCACGCGCTTGAGCACGTCGGCGGAGTTGGTGGCTGAGCGCACCGCGGAGGTGGCGAACGCCACGAGTTCTTCGCACTTGAGGTTGTCCGCGAGGTCGGAGGCCTCCTGGACAGCGTCGACAAGCTTGTCCACGCCCTTGTCCTCGATATTGCCCTTTTTGTCCAGCAGCTCAACGAGACGCAGCGGCTGCTTCCAATCGCTCATCGGCGTCGGCCGGCTACCGCTGTACGCGTCGACCGCCACGAGATGGATCGTGTTGCTGCCGACATCTAATACACCTAATCGCACCACCCCAGGGTAACGGGTCTACCGTGTCCAGGTGTGAATCAACCAGCCCCGAAACCCGTTTTTCTCGGCTTCCCCGCGGACTCGCCGGCAGGCCGCTCCATCCTGGCAGGTCGCGAAACCCGCCCCGATTTCCCGCGCGAATGGTTCGAATTCGTCCACCCGGATGATCCGAACCACATCTTCTCCATCGATCTAACCTGGGCGGAAGCCACGTGGTCTTGCCGCTTCGGCACGCCCGAGTGCCTCGGCATCGACGAGTCCAACCCGGCCGTGGGCTGCTGCATCCACGGCGCCTACATCGCAGATGAGGAAGACCGCGACACCGTCTACAACGCCGTCAAGGAGATGCCGGCGAAGTACTGGCAGCTGCGCCCAGCCGAGACGGACGCCTACTTCGCTGCAAACGACCCGACGTGGCTCGAGCCGTGGCTGGAATGGGACGAGGAGGAAGAAGACGCGCTCGAACCCGACCCCGACGACGAAGAGGCCGGCCCCCACATCAAGACCAAGGTCGTCGACGGCGCCTGCATCTTTGCCAACCGCCCCGGCCACCCCACCGGCGCCGGCTGCGCGTTCCACCAATTCGCCATGGCGGAAGGCCGCAACATTGTGGGCACCAAGCCGGAGGTGTGCTGGCAGGTGCCGTTTTCCCGCGAGGACGCGTGGGAGGAACGCTCAGACGGCCAGGAGATTCTGCGCACCACCATCGGCGAGTACCACCGCCGTCAGTGGGGCGGCGGCGGAGAGGACTTCGACTGGTGGTGCACCTCCGCACCCGCGTGCCACACCGGCGGCACACCCATCTGGCAGTCCATGAAAGACGAGCTCATCGCACTGATCGGGGAAAAGCCGTATCGTGTCGTCGCTAAGCATTGCGAAAAGCGAGCTCAGCTTAGCGACGACCTCCGGGCCACCCACCCCGCGACCCAAGCCGCGCGCGAGTAGCCGCGCCTCACGCCTCGAACTTGTAGCCGAGGCCGCGCACCGTGACCAGCTGGGTGGGCCGCGACGGCTCCGCCTCGATCTTGGTGCGCAGGCGCTTGACGTGCACGTCCAGGGTCTTGGTGTCGCCGACGTAATCGGCGCCCCAGATACGGTCGATCAACTGGCCGCGGGTGAGCACCCGGCCGGCATTGCGCAGCAGGTACTCCAGAAGGTCGAACTCTTTCAGCGGCATGGGCACCGGCTGGCCGTCCACAAGCACCGTGTGGCGCTCGACGTCCATGGTCACGCGGCCGCCCTGCAGCAACTGCTCGTCCTCTTCCTCGACCACCTCGGCCTCAGGGCCGCGGCGCAGCACCGCGCGGATACGGGCGACCAGCTCCCGGGTGGAGTACGGCTTTGTCACGTAATCGTCCGCGCCCAGCTCCAAGCCCACAACCTTGTCGATCTCGCTGTCGCGGGCAGTGACCATGATGATCGGCACAGACGACTCAGCGCGCAGCTTCTTGCACACCTCGGTGCCACTCATGCCCGGCAGCATCAGGTCCAGCAGCACCAAATCGATGTCCTGGGATGCGAACAGGTCCAGCCCTTCCTGCCCGTCGGCGGCCACGACCGCCTCGAAGCCTTCCTTGCGCAGCAGGTAGGCCAAAGGATCGGACAGCGATTCCTCGTCTTCAACGATGAGAATGGTCGTCACTTCACTCTTCCTTTTCTGTTCTGCCAGCGGCCTCGGGGTCGTACAGGGGCAGCTCGATGGTGAACGTGGAGCCCGTCCCAGGCCTCGACCACAACGTAATGCTACCGCCATGGTTCGCCACCACATGCTTCACGATGGCCAAACCCAACCCCGTGCCACCCGTGGAGCGCGAACGCGCCTTGTCCACCCGGTAGAACCGCTCGAACACACGCTTTTGATCCTCCGGCGCGATACCGATGCCGCGGTCGGTGACCCGGATCAGCACCACGTTGTCGCGCACCAACTTCTGCGTCACACTCACCGGCTGCCCGCTCGGCGAATAGTTGATCGCGTTAGTGATCAGGTTCGACACCGCCACGGTGAGCATCGCGCGCTCCCCCATCACCCGCAGCCCCAGACGCTGGCCGCGGTTGAGCTCAATGCCGTGGTTTTCAGCCGCGACTAGGTTGCGCGAGACCGCGTCGTCCACAATGTCGTCCACCCGCACCGACGCCATATCCGGCAGCGCCTCCGCGCCCTGCAGCTTGGACAGGGAAATCAGATCCGTGATCATCTCCCCCATGCGGTGGGCCTCTTTATGCAGCTTGTTGCCGAAGTAGTCCACCATCTCCGGGTCCGTGGGGTCCTGCAGCAGCGCCTCGGCCAGAAGCGCCATACCGCCAACCGGAGTCTTCAGCTCGTGGGAGACGTTGGCCACAAAGTCGCGCCTGGCGTTTTCCATGCGCACGTTTTCAGACTCGTCCGAGCCGTACACAATGGCGTACGAGTTGTCCGTCAACGTCAGCGGCGCGACCAGCGCGCGCACGTTACGGATGCGGCTGCCGGTGGTGCGCTGCGGCAGATCCAGGTCGAGCACGTGCTCTTCCTGCTGCTCAAGCACATCCTTCGCGACTTCCAGCACGCGGGGGTTGACGCTTCCGTCGTGCACGATGGACATATCGTGGGCGCGCGCGTTGGACAGCATCACGTTGCCGCCGCGGTTGATCACCGCAATACCGGTCGGCGAACCCTGCGTGACCAGGTGCAGCACCTGGCTGACCGCGGCGACGGTGTCGTCCTGGCCACCGTCGTCCGCGCGATTTCGGGCGCGCCAGCGAAGCGCCCGCTGGCCGAGCAGCACAGCGGGCACGGTCAGCGCGGCGCCGATGAGAAAAGCAAGAATCGGCGTCACTGGGTCAGTGTGTTACTTCTGCCCCTGGTTCGCCACAGCAGCGGCGCCGGCCTCAGCGGCCTCCGGGTCCAGGTAGGTGCCGCCGGGGTTGAGTACCTTGCCGTTCTCATCGATCTCGTAGACCAGCGGCATGCCGGTGGGGATGTTCAGCCCGGCGATGTCCTCGTCGGAGATGTTGTCCAGGTACTTCACCAGGGCGCGCAGCGAGTTGCCGTGAGCTGCGACCATGACGTTCTTGCCAGCCATGGCGTGCGGCGCGATGACGTCGATGTAGTACGGCAGGAAACGCTCCACCACGTCCTTGAGGCACTCGGTGCGCGGCACCTCAGGCAGGAAGGCGTAACGCGGATCGTCGGTCTGCGCGTACTCGTTATCCGTGTCGATCTCCGGCGGCGGAGTGTCGTAGGAGCGGCGCCACTCCATGAACTGCTCCTCGCCGAACTCGTCACGGATTTCCGCCTTGTTCAGGCCCTGCAGCTTGCCGTAGTGGCGCTCGTTGAGGCGCCAGTTGCGCTCCACTGGGATCCAGTGGCGGTCCGCCGCGTTCAACGTGATGTTGGCGGTGCGGATCGCGCGGCGCAGCAGCGAGGTGAACAGGATGTCCGGCAGGACGCCCTTTTCCACCATAAGCTTGCCGGCGTTGACGGCCTCAGCCTCGCCCTGTTCGGTCAGGTCCACGTCCACCCAACCGGTGAACTGGTTCGACTTGTTCCACTCGCTCTGCCCGTGGCGAACGAGAATCAGCTTTCCGTTACCCATGCCTCCAAGCATGCCACGGATGGGGACAGCTGTCGGGGGTTTACCGGGGCGGGTGCGGTTTTGGGGTTTGCGGAGGGGAATCCCGGCCGCTCCGGGCGCCGCTCGGGCACTGCTCAGTCGCCGCCCGGCCCCTTACCCACGGATCCAGCTAGTAGGACCCAGCTATCCGC
>NZ_KV835973.1:0-82302 GCF_001838175.1 Corynebacterium sp. HMSC034A01
TTCGTCGGCCCGTAGTACACCTTCTGCATCGCATCCCACGCGCGTGCCCGATCCGGCGCCATCCCGGCACCCAGGGCAACAGGCAGGTCGAAGTGCCGCAGCGTCTCCATGGATGCTGCGGCCATCGCCTGAATAAACGCGTCGAACGGGTTCATGCCACGAACACTAAAACAAGCGCAACCCCACACAACCCCCGAACCGAAATCTGTGGACAACTCGCCACACCAGTAACAAAGTTGTCCACAGCCGGGCAAGACCCTTACGTTTTCCCCGTGATGGGGGTAGCGTTCCCGCGCCATCCGCTATTGAAACTAATCTTCATCAAGTGTTGAAAAGAGTTTTCATTAGTTCGGTGGTGTTCCTGATCGCGGTGCTGGGCATCACGCCGGCGCACGCGCAGGTGCAGCGCCTGGATCAAGGCCACATCGACGCGTTCAACGTCACGGCAGACGGCGGCGAGCTGACTTTGGATCTGAAGGAAGACGCCACCGGCAGCCACGTGCGCCACGCTCCGGAGGACGTGGAATTGGTCGTCGGCCAGGATGCGTACACGGAGCGCACGGCGGAGATCCCGGAGATCGGCAAGGCCGGCTATATGCTGCCGCAGACGCAGCGCTCGGATCTGATCTGGCCGGGCTGGGATACCCAGGGCGCGCGCGATATCGGCGCGATTGATCTGGAGTTTGTGGAGGTTACCGGCCCCGGCGAGGTCTACCTGTTCCAAACCGGCAGCTTCGGCTCCCTGGATCCGGTGCTCGATGGCGGCTCGACGCGCCTTGAGACGGGCTCCGTGATCGCCCAGGAGGAGCCCGCGCACGTCCACGCGAATTGGCTGTTCACCGAGCCCGGCACGTATCAGATGCGCGTCGTGGCCACCGGCGGCGGCGCGAGCTCGAACGAGGCCACCTACACCTGGATCGTCGGCGACGGGGAGGCGGCGCCGGCGGCGAAGGCTGAGGCGCCTTCGGAGGCGCCCGCCGCACAGTCCAAGGCGGCGACGAGTGCTGCGCAATCGAGCACCGCAACGAAGAAGGCGGCTCAGCAGCAACCCGAGAAGCAGGCCCAGAAACCGGCCCAAAAACCGGCCGAGAAACCCGCCGAGAAACCGGCGCAGCAACCGGCCCAGCAGGAGCAACCCGCCGAGGAACGCCCGGACACGCTTGCCGAGACCGGCACGACGGTGATGACCGTCCCGTTCGCGATCCTCGGTCTCGGCGTGGCGGTGTTCGGCGCGGCGATGTGCTGCCTGGATACGGCGCTGCGTCGCAAGCTGTTGGCACTTGCGGGGGTTGGGAAGTGAGGCGTGCCCGGGCGCTGGCGGCGTGCGCGTTCGCCGTTGCTCTTACGGGCTGCTCGCAGGCTCCGGAGGGGGGCGAGGGGTTGAACGTGGTGGCGTCGACAAGCATTCTTGCGGACGTCGTGCGCAACGTCGCCGGCGATAACGCCGAGGTCAAGATGCTGATGCGCCGCGGCGCCGACCCGCACTCGTACGAGCCGACGCTGCACAACACGCGCGATATCGCGTACGCGGACGCGGTATTTACCAACGGGTTGTTGCTGGAGCCGCAGGCGCTGACCCGCACGATTGATGCGACGGCGCGCCCGCAGGCGCGAGTGGTGGCGCTGGCGGAGCAGACGCAGCGCTTCGGCTACGCGCCGATTCCGCTGGTGGAGGACGCGAGCCTGGACACGGTGTGGCTGGGGTTGCGGTTTGCGGCGGATCTGCCCCGCACGGCGGTGGCGGAGCTTGAGCTTGTCGACGCCTCCGGGCCCGGCACCGCTTCCGCTTTCATCCTCGGCACCTTTGGCACCCCGGAGCTGCTGTTCGACTCCACGGGTGGTGCCACCACGCTGCCGGTGGACGCGCACACCCACGTCAGCTGGGCGTTTTCCGCTCCCGGCGTGTACGAGCTGAAGCTTCGCGCTTCGGTGCGCGACGCGGTGGACGCGCCGGTGCGCAGTCAGACGGAGCAGACGGTCACCCTCGTGGTGGGCCAGGACCCGGCGCAGGCCGCTCCGGGCAAGCATGCGGTGGAGCGCGGGCACGTTGACATCGCCACGGTCGCCGGCAACGACAACACGCAGCTGACCCTGCGCACGGACGACGAGGGCGACCTGGATCCCGCGGGCACGGTGGTCGTGGTGCCGTCGAAGACGCTGCAGCCGATCCCGCCGCAGCGCGAGTTCCGCTTCCTCGGCGACCCGGGCGAGGAGACGTACCTGCTGCCGCAGGCGGTGCTGGGCCGCCACGTCCACGGCGAGCTGGATCCGCACATCTGGCACGACCCGGCCGCGATGGACGCGGTGGTGCAGGTGGTGCGCGACGAGCTTTCTGCGGCGGATCCGCGCCACGCCAGCGCGTACGCCGACAACGCGGAGCGCTACCGCGCCCAGCTCAAGCAGGTGGCGCAGGAGGTGCGTGAGCAGCTCGACCAGGTCCCGGAGGCCAACCGCAACCTGGTCACCACCCACCACGGCTACGCGTATCTGGCGCGCGCGTACGGGCTGCGTGTGGCCGGGTTTGTCACCCCGAACCCGAGCGTGGAGCCGAGCCCGCGCGACCTGATGGCGCTGTCGCGCACGCTGGAGAACCTGGGTGTGCCGGCGGTGTTCGTCGAGCACGGCAACGAAGACGAAACGCCCGTTTTGAACGAAACCGCTGCCTCGCACGGGGTTGAGGTGTGCCCGATCTGGGGCGACACCTTGGACCCGCCGGGGGAGGGGCCTGCGCAGACGTATGTGGATCTGGTGCGGGCCAATGGGGCGTCGATAAGCAAATGTTTGAAAGGACAACCATGAAGATTCCCGCCATTATCACCGCCGCAATGATCGCGGCCGCACCCGTCGCTGCCGCCCAGGTGCCGGACAACGACCCGGCGTTGCAGCAGGTCGTCGGCGTCGACGAGCAGGTCGCCCCGCTGGGCGAGCGCGCCGTTATCGACGCCGGTCACGCGGACCTGGGCCCCGTCTTCGCCGACGGGAAAATGCAGTTCCTGGTGCGCGACGACACGCAGGACACGCCCGTGTGGCGCCACCTCGAGGACGTGGTCTTCGCCGTCGGCGACGGCGCGAAGCAGACCCTGCCGGAGACCGACCAGTTCGCGTTCACCGGCGCGAAGCCGGGGGCCGAGGTGTGGGTGATCCCGCAGACCGAGGCCGCCGGCGTGCCGTGGCTGGGGTGGAACTCGCAGGCGCCGTCGCTTCTGGAACGCTCCGCCAACGGGATGAGCCTGGAGTTCGGTGGACACGAAGGCCCGGGCCAGTTCTCCCTGTTTGTCCAGCCCGGCGGGTTCCACGAGCCGCAGCAGTTGTGGAACGAGCAGGAACCCGGCACGCAGTCGATGTGGGTGGAGCCGAACACGCACAGCCACGCCAACTGGGTGTTCACC
This sequence comes from Corynebacterium sp. HMSC034A01, assembly GCF_001838175.1. NCBI lineage: Bacteria > Bacillati > Actinomycetota > Actinomycetes > Mycobacteriales > Corynebacteriaceae > Corynebacterium > Corynebacterium sp. HMSC034A01. The sequence continues at coordinate 3,390 of NZ_KV835973.1, forward strand.
GAGCCGGGCGCCCACCTGGTGGGTGTGCGCGCGACGGTGGAGGACCAAGACGGCACCGTGCACACCGACGAGCAGGTCGTGCGCATCGCCGTGGGTGTTGACCCGGCGGAGGCGGCGGATGCGACGTTCGGCGAGTTCCGGGCTGAGGGGCAGGCCGGCGCGGAGCAGCAGAACAACGGCCTGAAAATCGGGCTGCTGGCGGGCGCGGGCGTGCTGCTGATCGCTTTGATTGCGCTGTTTGTTGTGCGGGGCCGCCGATGAGAAGGATTGAGGTGCGCGACCTGGCGGTGTCGTATCCGGGCCGCGACGTGTTCCGCGGGGTGGACCTCACGCTGCGCGGCGGCGAGTTCGTCGGCCTGCTCGGGCCCAACGGCGCGGGCAAGACCACCCTCATGCGTGCGGTGCTAGGCCTTATCCCTGCGGACGCCGGGACGGTCTCCGCTGGCAGGCGCCCGGTGCGCAAGGTGGTGGGGTACGTGCCGCAAGCGCACAACGTGGCCTGGGATTTCCCCATCGACGTCTACGACGCCACGCTCAACGCCACCCTGGGCCAGCGCCCGTGGTGGCAACGCGCTGGCGAGCGCGAGCACCGCGCCGCCGAGCGAGCTTTGGAAATGGTCAACCTGACCGACCTGGCCGCGCGCCCAATCCACGACCTGTCCGGCGGCCAGCGCCAGCGTGTGCTCATCGCGCGCGCCCTGGTGCGGCGGCCGGGCATGCTGCTTCTCGACGAACCGTTTACCGGCCTGGACATCCCCACCACCGAGCACCTGCTGCGGCTATTCCGCCGCCTGGTGGACCGGGGGCTCGGCGTTGTCATGTCCACCCACAACATCGCCGAGGCCATCGATTCCTGCGACCGCTTGGTGCTGTTCAATCGCGGTGTTGTCGCCGATGCCGCGACGCATGAGCTTAACGACGACGCCCCGTGGACCCGCACCTTCTCCGTCGACGAGGATTCGCCGTGGCTGCGCGGCGTGCGAGCGCATTTGGAGGCTACCCGTGCCTGAGATTTCGTTTGTGCAATTCCTGGCCGACATGGCCAACCCCCAGCTGGCGTTTCTGCCGCGCGCGCTGGCGGCCGCGGTGATCGCAGCGGTGCTGTGCGCGGTGGTGGGCTGTTTTGTGGTGCTGCGTGGCATGGCCTTTATCGGCGACGCGGTGGCGCACGCTGTCTTTCCGGGCATTGCGGTGGCGTTTGCGTGGCAGGTCTCCGTGTTGTTGGGCGGGGCGGTGGCCGGTGCGATCGTGGCGGTGTTGATCGCGGTGATGTCGCAGCGGCGCACGATTAAAGAGGACTCGGTGATCGGCATCGTGTTCACCGCCGCGTTCGCCTTCGGCTTGGTAGTGATCTCCCGGGCGGAGGGCTACACCGCCTCCGTCAGCTCGTTTTTGTTCGGCTCGCTGACGGGCGTCAGCTCCGCCACGCTGGCCGTCCACGCCGTCGCCGGCGCGCTAATCGTGGCCGTGGTGGTGGCGCTTCGCCCGTGGCTCACAGCGGTGGCACTGGACCGGGAGACCGCCCGCGCGATGAACCTGCCGGTCGCCGCGCTGGATCTGGCGCTGTACCTGTGCGTGACCTTCGCGGTGGTGCTGGCGGTGCAGACGGTGGGCAACATCCTGGTGGTAGCGCTGCTGATCACCCCGGCCGCCGCGGCGCGGCTGTTCACGGACAAGCTGGGCACGATGATGTGTATCGCCGCCGCGTTCGGCGTGGCCGGCAGCGTGGCGGGGGTGTGGCTGGCGTGGTCCTACGACTCGCCCACGGGCGCGACCATCGTTTTGGCCGTGACCGCCATCTTCGCGCTGAGCTGGCTGTTCGCCCCGAAACGCGGTGCGCTGGCCGGCTGGATTCAGGGGGTGCAACGGTGAAGCGATTCGTCGCAGCAGCAGCCGCAGCGGTGCTCACGCTCGCGGCCGCACCGCTTGCGCAGGCCGCGGAGCACAACCCCGGCGACCCGGGCCACAGCGTGGAGGTCCCGGAGATCGACCACCCGTGCGCCGGGCGCAAACTGCTCTACCACTCCCACAACGACGCGCTCTACGGCACCTACAAAAACGACAAGCTCACCGTGATGGCGGTGGACGGCCAGCAGGTCACCGACCAGGAAAAGGTCTGCTTCCGCCTTGCCCCGGACGCGGACGCGGACGGCAACGACGTCTCGACGCTCACCGTGCCCGAGGACGGCTCCCTGGACTTCCTCGGCGAGCCCGGCAGCACCGTGTGGGCCGCGCCGCAATCCGCGGACTGGACCGACAGCTGGCGGCCCATCTGGTCTGGCCTGGGCGCGTTCGACCCCGCCCATGAGGCGGGCGAAATCCCGGACAACTTCGTCGATAACGTCATGCACTTCGACCTGGTGGACATGGACGGCCCCGGCGACGTCAACGTGTTTTTCTCCTCGCGCGTGGGCGACCCGGAGCGGCTGTTTAGCTCCGCAGACGAGGACATGCGCACCATCACCTACGACGTCGGCGGCCACGGCCACTTCACCTGGACGTTTTCTGAACCAGGCATCTACAAGATGACCTGGCAGGGCCGCGCCGAGCTCAAAGGCGGCGGGGTGGAGCGCTCGGAGCCGGTGACCCAGTACTGGCTCGTCGGCGACGACGCCACCGTCGGCCTGCCCGAGGGCACCACCACCGACCTGCGCACCCCCAACACCACGGAGGAAACCACCACCGCCAGCCCCACGACGAGCGCGAAGCCGAAGCCCGCGCCGCGGCCCACGTCGTCGACCACGTCGCAGTCCACGTCCACGACCGCGCCAACGCCGACAAGCACCGGTTCCGCCGCGGCCGAGGACCGGCGCAAGCTCATCGAGGCCGGGCATATGGATATGGCGTTGGTGGCCGAAGGGGCGTCGATAGGCGCAATGCTCATCGACGACTCCGACCCCCACAACCAGGCCAAACGCGAATCCGGCAGCTTCATTTTTGCCGTGTCCGACGCGGCCAGAAAGACGCTGCCGGCAGGCGCGCGCGAGAGCTTTCCGGAGTCGCCTGAGGCGATGTGGATCCTGCCGCAGGCGCAGGAGAAAAACCTGCCCTGGCTGGGCTTTTCCACCACCCGGGTGGGGGCCGACGCGCTGTTGCAAGGTTCGAAGGTCACAGTGTCCATGCGCGACGTGTCCGGGCCCGGACGCATCTACACCTGGCACGAGGACCTGCGGGGCCTGCGCGTGGAGCTGGACTCCGGCGACGCCTCCAAGCAGATCGAATACCCGGTCAACGCCCACGACCACCAAGGCTTCGGGTTCACCGAGCCCGGCGTGTACACCGCCACCTTCGCCTTCGCCGGCACGTCCGCCTCCGGCGAGGACTTCTCCGAGGACCTGGTAGCCACCTTCGCCGTGGGTGACGAGGCCGTCGCCGCCGCACGCGAGGGCCGCCTCGGCGACGCAAGCGCTTCCGGGGCCGGTGCCGGCAAGGGCAAGCTCACGCTGCCGGGTGCACTGGCGGAAGGCATCCGCTCGCTGGAAAAGGAGATCAAGAAGGCAGGCGACACGCTCGCGCCGCTCGCGCGCAAGACCAACGACGGCGGCAAGAGCGGTTCAGGGTCTGTTTCGACGCTGGCAACGCCGGCGCAGACAGCGAAGGATCGCCGCCAGTCGTCTGAGCCCACTCACGCCCAGCAACCAGCACCCGCCCAGGCTGCGCCCGCGCGTGCAGCGGAGACAAACTCCGCGAAACCAGCGGCGCAGGCGCAGCGCGCGCCGGAAGGCAGCCGAGCCAGCAACTCCTCAAGCAAGCCCAGCAACCGGCAAACCAGTAAAAGCAAGACCAGTGCCGACTCCCGGGAAGACTCCAAGTCCGCGAAGCCCGCAACGGTCTCCAGCAGCCCCGCGACGTCTGAGGCCCCAGCCGCGCCCGACGACTACGCCTCGTCGCGCAACCCCGCTGGCGGCAGCGGCACCGGGATCCATTCGTCGCTCGACGCAGCCGGCGCGCAGCCAGACGGCCAGGAGGCGGACACGTCGCCGACCGCGGGCGGATTCTGGGCGGGCCTCGCCATCGGCGTGGGCGTCATGGCGCTGATCGGCGGGTGCGTCCTGTTCGTCGCGGCGGCGAGGTTGCTGCGGCGGGTGGAGCGGAGCGCGTCGTAAGGCAACGGCCCCAGCGCGCAAACCAGGAGTAAGGACCCCGGAGGACGGCTCAAAAAGGGCCGTCCTCCTGGTTTGTTGCTCCTAGTCTGTCTTGCGGGAACGAGGATGTGGGGCGCGGATGGAACGAAGCGCGTCGTAAAGCAAGGGAACCGGAGCCATCTCCACAACGTCAAACGGGTGGGGAGGGTTTTATGGCGAGCTATATTCCGCGGCCGAGGCCGGGATTCTTGGACGATTTGGAAAGAGTGCGGGGAAGGGGAACGCCGAGATGGCGCAATCTAAAAAGCCAGCGTCTCTACGAGTACGACCCTTTACGTGGCCACATTGAGGGTTATAACCTGCGAGGGGAGCACGTCGGCGTCTTTGACGCAGTGAGCGGGACGCAAATTGGAGATCCAATTCGTGGAAGGAAGATCGATGTTTAAGCCTTTTGTGGATCGCTGTTTGGCAGGCGAGGTGGAGCCAAACGACATCGACGACTGGGTGACGGCCTGGCACAACTCTGAACCGGGTAGTGAGCAAATGAGTCTCTACGAATACCTTGGATTCACCGAGGTTGAGGGGCGGATGTGGTCGCGAGACGCCAGGGCTCTAGCGCCGATCCTGGAGAACCGCCGCCAAAACCGTCAGCCCGCGTAACCCGCGATTTGGTCAAACCCGCTTCGACCCGCTAACATTCCCTACCGAAGTTTGAACGGCCGCAAAGGCCGAGCTCAAGTTTCACCGAAGACCGTCGGTCACTCTCGTGAGGGAGTCGAAGGTGCTCCACTTACGGGGCCGACCCACGCAGGAGAAACGCGGCACACTCCAACGTATGCCTCGTGCTTCTGCACGGGGCATTTTTGCTTGATACGCGTCAGCTTCGCGCGAAGCGAACGTCGATAGGCAAGATGCTCCGGGCGGATTGAACAACATGAAGTTATCGGAAGGAGGCGTGTGTCATGGCAAACCCGAAGAACACTGCGGAACTTGCAGCTCTGAAGGAGAAGTTCGCTGAGGCGGATTCCATCGTGCTGACTGAGTACCGTGGCCTGACCGTCGGCCAGCTGCAGCAGCTGCGCGGCGATATGGGCTTCGATGTCGAGTACCACGTCGCCAAGAACACCCTCATCAAGATCGCTGCAAACGAGCAGGGTATTGAGGGTCTCGATGATCTTCTCACCGGCCCGACCGCCGTCGCGTTCATCAAGGGCGACGCTGCTGTCGACGCTGCGAAGGTGATGAAGAAGTTCAACAAGGACCACGACGCGTTCGTGATCAAGGGCGGCTACATGGACGGCAACGTCCTGGACGCTTCCCAGGTCGACGCTCTGGCCGAGATGGACAACCGCGAGACCACCCTTGCCAAGCTTGCTGGCGCATTCGAGGGCTCTCTGGCAAAGGCAGCCGGCCTGTTCCAGGCTCCGGCATCCAAGACGGCCCGCCTTGTCGCTGCACTGCAGGACAAGCAGGAAGCCGCATAAATACTCTTTTACACCCGGGCTGTAAACGCCCAACAACAGAAAGGAAGCCACAATGGCTAAGCTCACCAAGGACGAGCTCATCGAGCAGTTCAAGGAAATGACCCTCATCGAGCTCTCCGAGTTCCTGAAGGAGTTCGAGGAGGTCTTCGACGTGACCGCAGCCGCTCCGGTTGCTGTTGCAGCTGCAGGCGCTCCGGCCGCTGGCGGCGAGGCTGCCGCTGAGGAGAAGGACGAGTTCGACGTCGTTCTCGAGGACGCTGGCGACAAGAAGATCGGCGTGATCAAGGTTGTCCGCGAGCTGGTTCCGGGCCTGGGCCTGAAGGACGCCAAGGAAATGGTCGAGGGTGCCCCGAAGGCTATCCTCGAGGGCGCTTCCAAGGACGACGCCGAGGCTGCCAAGACCAAGCTCGAGGAGGCTGGCGCAAAGGTCACCCTCAAGTAAGAGCTTTTTGCTTGACGACGACACCCCCGTCGCCGGTATCAACCGGCGGGCGGGGGTTTCGCGTGTCTGGGGTGCGCTACACTTTCCCACCATGCTGCCCACTTCCCGCATTCTTTCCGTGTTGCTCGCCGGCGTCGGTGCTGCGCTGGTGGTGGCGGGGCTGTTGGCGCCGAACGTGCTGCTTTCGGGCAACCGCCTGCCGTTGGCGCTGGGGGAGGCCACGTGGACTATCACGGACCCGAACGGCACCCGCGACGGCGAGGCGGTGCCGGTGACGCGCCAGCTGCACATGGAGATCCAGGAGCCGTCCGATTCCGACACGGCGAGCGTGCGCGTGGGCGACACGCTGCGGGCGGGGGAGTCCGGCTCGGACTTCAACGACCTGCTTACGGCGTCGACGTGGTCGTACGCGGTGGACCGCGTCACGGGTGCGGCGACCGGGCCGGCGGAGGCGCTTTTGGTCATGGGCATGCCCGCTACGCAATTGCCTATCGACGGCGCGTGGTTGACCTTCCCCGCCCCCGCGACACAGGACACCGTCCAGATCTTCGACCCGGTGCTGCGCGGCGCCGCGCCGGCGGAGTTTGACGGCGAAGAAGAAATCGCCGGTCGCACCGTGTACCGCTACGCGCAGCACATCGCACCGACGAACGTTGCCATGCGCTACGCGGACCCGCGCAACACGCTCACGATTGATGGGGAGCGCACCTTCCTGCACCACGCCGCCGACCGCGACATCCTGGTGGACCAAGAAACTGGTGTGGTCGTGGGCATCGACGAGAAGGTGGACGACTACTACGCAGACGCCGAGGGCACCGGGGTTCAGAATGTGGTCACCTATGACGGGGTGATGGACCGGCAGGACGTCGAGAAGCTTGTGCAGAAGGTGGGCGACGCGCAGACCGCCGCGGCGGACCGCGGGCTGTGGCGCGTGCTGGCCTGGGTTGGTGCGGCGCTGACCCTTGCGGGCCTGGCGGGCGCGCTGCGTCCGGGGCGTGCGGCGCGTCGCGATTGACCGCGCGCGGATGGCGGGTGGTAGGCTTCCGGCAGCAACCGCACGAGGCGCCCAGACGGCATCGGGCAGACCGGCGGAAGTGATGGCGGGGGCCTTTACAAACGGGGGAGATTACTCTATGGTTGTTCTTTGCGCTGGAAGCCGTCTCCAGTACGCATAGAGAGCCTTGTGCAACGGGATTGGAAAAACCCGATTTGACAAGGTGATTTTGTTGTCTCTGGGGGCGGGTCTTCCGAAGCAGACCGAATGCTAACTTATCCTGCGGAAACGCCACTGGGCCGCGAAGCCAGACGCGGTGCGGTGAGCCTCCGCCAGAGGTGCTGGAAGGACCCAACTTGGCAGTCTCAGACCAGACCATGAACATGGCTGATATCCCCGGGGCTCCCGAACGTTACTCGTTCGCGAAGATTAATGAGCCGATCACCGTCCCCGGGCTTCTTGATGTGCAGCTCGAATCGTTTGCGTGGCTCGTCGGCACGCAAGAGTGGCGCGAGCGCGAGCAGGCCAACCGCGGCGACGATGCACGCATCACGTCCGGCCTGGAGGACATCCTCGACGAGATCTCCCCGATCGAGGACTACTCCGGCAACATGAGCCTGACGCTGTCCGAGCCGCGCTTCGAAGACGTGAAGTACACGATCGACGAGTGCAAGGACAAGGACATCAACTACTCCGCGCCGCTGTACGTGACCGCGGAGTTCATTAACAACGACACGCAGGAGATCAAGTCCCAGACCGTGTTCATCGGCGACTTCCCGCTGATGACGGACAAGGGCACCTTCATCGTCAACGGCACCGAGCGTGTCGTCGTCTCGCAGCTGGTGCGCTCCCCGGGCGTGTACTTCGACGAGACCATCGACAAGTCCACGGAGCGCCCGCTGCACTCCGTGAAGGTCATCCCGTCGCGCGGCGCGTGGCTGGAGTTCGACGTGGACAAGCGCGACACCGTCGGCGTGCGCATCGACCGTAAGCGCCGCCAGCCGGTCACCGTGCTGCTGAAGGCCCTGGGCTGGACCACCGAGCAGATCACGGAGCGCTTCGGCTTCTCCGAGATCATGATGTCCACCCTGGAAAACGACGGCGTGTCCAACACCGACGAGGCGTTGCTGGAGATCTACCGCAAGCAGCGCCCGGGCGAGCAGCCGACGCGCGACCTTGCGCAGTCCCTGCTGGAGAACTCCTTCTTCAAGGCCAAGCGCTACGACCTCGCACGCGTGGGCCGCTACAAGGTCAACCGCAAGCTCGGCCTGGGCGGTGACCACGACGGTCTGATGACGCTGACCGAAGAGGACATCGCCACCACGCTCGAGTACCTTGTGCGCCTGCACGCCGGCGAGACCGAGATGACCTCCCCGGCCGGCGAGATCATCCCGATCAACACCGACGACATCGACCACTTTGGTAACCGCCGCCTGCGCACCGTGGGCGAGCTGATCCAGAACCAGGTCCGCGTCGGCCTGTCCCGCATGGAGCGCGTCGTGCGCGAGCGCATGACCACTCAGGACGCGGAGTCCATCACCCCGACGTCCCTGATTAACGTGCGCCCGGTCTCCGCTGCGATCCGCGAGTTCTTCGGCACCTCCCAGCTGTCGCAGTTCATGGACCAGAACAACTCCCTGTCCGGCCTGACCCACAAGCGCCGCCTGTCCGCGCTTGGCCCGGGCGGTCTGTCGCGTGAGCGCGCCGGCATCGAGGTGCGAGACGTGCACCCGTCCCACTACGGCCGCATGTGCCCGATTGAGACCCCGGAAGGCCCGAACATTGGCCTGATCGGTGCGCTGTCCACCTACGCGCGCGTGAACCCGTTCGGCTTCATTGAGACGCCGTACCAGAAGGTCAACGACGGCAAGCTCACCGGCCAGATCGACTACCTCACCGCAGACGAGGAAGACCGTTACGCCATCGCCGAGGCCGCGACCCCGATGGACAAGGACAACAACCTCACCGGCGAGCGCATCGAGGTCCGACTGAAGGACGGCGACATCGGCGTCGTCGGCCCGCAGGGCGTCGACTACCTTGACATCTCCCCGCGCCAGATGGTGTCCGTCGCAACCGCGATGATTCCGTTCCTGGAGCACGACGATGCGAACCGTGCGCTGATGGGCGCCAACATGCAGAAGCAGGCTGTGCCGCTGCTGCGCGCCGAGTCGGCCTACGTGGCCACCGGCATGGAGCAGCGCGCCGCCTACGACGCTGGCGACACCGTCATCTCCAAGAAGGCCGGCGTGATCGAGAACGTCACCGGCGACTTCATCACCGTCATGGACGATGAGGGCGGCCGCGACACCTACATGCTGCGCACCTTCGAGCGCACCAACCAGGGCACCTGCTACAACCAGACCCCGATCGTCTCCGCGGGCGACCGCGTCGAGGCCGGCCAGGTCATCGCAGACGGCCCGGGCACCAAGGACGGCGAGATGGCGCTCGGCCGCAACCTGCTGGTTGCGTTCATGCCGTGGGAAGGCCACAACTACGAGGACGCCATCATCCTCAACCAGCGCGTGGTGGAGGAGGACATCCTCACCTCCGTGCACATTGAGGAGCACGAGATCGACGCCCGCGACACCAAGCTGGGCGCCGAGGAAATCACCCGCGAGATCCCGAACGTCTCCGAGGACGTGCTCAAGGACCTCGACGAGCGCGGCATCATCCGCATCGGCGCGGACGTGCGCGACGGCGACATCCTCGTGGGCAAGGTCACCCCGAAGGGCGAGACTGAGCTGACCCCGGAGGAGCGCCTGCTGCGCGCCATCTTCGGCGAGAAGGCCCGCGAGGTCCGCGACACCTCCCTGAAGGTGCCGCACGGCGAGCAGGGCAAGGTCATTGCCGTGCGCCGCTTCTCCCGCGAGGACGACGACGATCTGTCCCCGGGCGTCAACGAGATGATCCGTGTGTACGTGGCTCAGAAGCGCAAGATCCAGGACGGCGACAAGATGGCCGGCCGCCACGGCAACAAGGGCGTCGTGGGCAAGATCCTGCCGCAGGAGGACATGCCGTTCATGGCTGACGGCACCCCGGTGGACATCATCCTGAACACCCACGGTGTGCCGCGCCGTATGAACATCGGCCAGGTGCTGGAGATCCACTTGGGCTGGCTGGCCAAGGCCGGCTGGACCGTCAACCCGGACGACCCGGCAAACGCCAAGCTTTTGGAGACGCTGCCGGAGCACCTCTACGACGTGCCGGCCGATTCGCTCACCGCAACCCCGGTGTTCGACGGCGCCTCCAACGACGAGATCGCAGGCCTGCTTGCCAACTCCAAGCCGAACCGCGACGGCGACGTCATGGTCGACGGCGAGGGCAAGACCACCCTGTTCGACGGCCGTTCCGGCGAGCCGTACAAGTACCCGATTTCCGTCGGCTACATGTACATGCTCAAGCTGCACCACCTGGTGGACGAGAAGATCCACGCCCGTTCCACCGGCCCGTACTCCATGATTACGCAGCAGCCGCTGGGCGGTAAGGCCCAGTTCGGCGGCCAGCGCTTCGGCGAGATGGAGGTGTGGGCGATGCAGGCGTACGGCGCCGCCTACACCCTGCAGGAGCTGCTGACCATCAAGTCGGATGACGTGGTGGGCCGCGTGAAGGTCTACGAGGCGATTGTCAAGGGCGACAACATCCCGGATCCGGGCATCCCGGAGTCCTTCAAGGTGCTGCTCAAGGAGCTGCAGTCCTTGTGCCTGAACGTGGAGGTCCTCTCCACCGACGGCACCCCGATGGAGCTCGACGGCGACGACGACGAGTTCGATCAGGCCGGCTCCTCGCTTGGCATCAACCTTTCCCGTGACGAGGGTGCAGCGGCGGACACCGCCTAAGCGCCAGGTAGCCGTCGTAAAGCTTTTGCTTTTCGACGGCACGACGAACGAACAGCACACATCTAGAAGAAAAGGAACTTTTACGTGTTTGACGTAAACCTCTTCGACGAGCTTCGCATCGGCCTGGCCACCGCCGACGACATCCGCCGTTGGTCCCACGGCGAGGTGAAGAAGCCCGAGACCATTAACTACCGCACGCTCAAGCCAGAGAAGGACGGCCTGTTCTGCGAGCGCATCTTCGGCCCGACCCGCGACTGGGAGTGCGCCTGCGGCAAGTACAAGCGCGTCCGCTACAAGGGCATCATCTGTGAGCGCTGCGGCGTTGAGGTGACCAAGTCCAAGGTGCGCCGCGAGCGCATGGGCCACATCGAGCTGGCCGCTCCGGTGACCCACATCTGGTACTTCAAGGGCGTTCCGTCCCGCCTGGGCTACCTGCTGGACCTGGCGCCGAAGGACCTCGAGCGCATCATCTATTTCGCTGCGAACATTGTCACCTCCGTTGACGATGAGGCCCGCCACAACGACATGTCCACCCTTGAGGCGGAGATGTTGATGGAGAAGAAGGATGTCGAGGACGACACCAACTCCGAGATCGCGGACCGCGCGCAGAAACTGGAGGAGGACCTCGCTGAGCTCGAGGCTTCCGGCGCGACCGCCGCTGCCCGCAAGAAGGTGCAGAACGCTGCGGACAAGGAAATGCAGCACATGCGCGAGGCTGGCGAGCGCGAGGTTGAGCGCCTGGACGAGATCTGGACCACCTTCCAGAAGCTCGCTCCGAAGCAGATGATCATCGACGAGAACCTCTACGAGGAGCTCGTTGACCGCTACGAGGACTACTTCACCGGCGGCATGGGCGCGGAGGCGATCCAGACCCTGATCCGCAACTTCGACCTCGACGCCGAGGCCGAGGAACTGCGCGGCATCATCGCCGAGGGCAAGGGCCAGAAGAAGGTCCGCGCGCTCAAGCGCCTGCGTGTCGTCGCCGCGTTCCAGCGCTCCGGCAACGACCCGGCCGGCATGATCCTGGACGCGATCCCGGTGATCCCGCCGGAGCTGCGCCCGATGGTCCAGCTCGACGGCGGCCGCTTCGCCACCTCCGACCTGAACGACCTGTACCGCCGCGTGATCAACCGCAACAACCGTTTGAAGCGCATGATCGACCTGGGCGCGCCCGAGATCATCGTGAACAACGAGAAGCGCATGCTGCAGGAGTCTGTTGACGCTCTGTTCGACAACGGCCGCCGCGGCCGCCCAGTCACCGGCCCGGGCACCCGTCCGCTGAAGTCCCTGTCCGACCTGCTCAAGGGCAAGCAGGGCCGCTTCCGTCAGAACCTGCTGGGTAAGCGTGTGGACTACTCCGGCCGTTCCGTGATTATCGTCGGCCCGCAGCTGAAGCTGCACGAGTGCGGTCTGCCGAAGCGCATGGCGCTGGAGCTGTTCAAGCCGTTCGTGATGAAGCGCCTGGTGGACAACGACTACGCGCAGAACATCAAGTCCGCCAAGCGCATGGTGGAGCGCCAGCGCCCCGAGGTGTGGGACGTCCTCGAAGAGGCGATTTCGGAGCACCCGGTGCTGCTCAACCGCGCACCGACGCTGCACCGCCTGGGCATCCAGGCCTTTGAGCCGAAGCTGGTCGAGGGTAAGGCCATCCAGCTGCACCCGCTGGCCTGTGAGGCGTTCAACGCCGACTTCGACGGCGACCAGATGGCAGTCCACCTGCCGCTGTCCGCAGAGGCGCAGGCTGAGGCCCGTGTGCTCATGCTGTCGTCGAACAACATCCTGTCCCCGGCGTCCGGCAAGCCGCTGGCTATGCCGCGCCTGGACATGGTCACCGGCCTGTACTTCCTGACCATGGAGAAGGGCCCGCAGGAGATCGGCGGCGAGGGCGCGTACGCACCTGCCGACGAAAACGGCCCCGCCCGCGGCGTCTACTCGTCCTACCGCGAGGCCATCATGGCCTACGACCTGGGTGTGCTGGGCCTGCAGGCCCCGATCAAGGTGCGCATCGACCACCTGCGTCCGACCCCGGAGATCGAGGCCGAGCAGTTCCCGGACGGCTGGGAAAAGGGCCAGGCGTGGATGACGGACACCACCTTGGGCCGCATCATGTTCAACGAGCTGCTGCCGTTCAACTTCCCGTACCAGGAAGGCGCCATGGTCCGTAAGGGCGGTGGCGGCGGCAAGCTGCTGCTGGGCGACATCATCCAGTCCATGGTTGAGAAGTACCCGATGATCACCGTCGCGCAGGTGCTGGACAAGATGAAGGACGCAGGCTTCTACTGGGCGACCCGTTCCGGCGTGACCATCTCCATGGCCGACGTGCTCATCCTCCCGAACAAGACCGAGGTCCTCGAGCAGTACGAGAAGGAAGCCGAGGCCATCGAGCGCAAGTTCTGGGAGAAGGGTGCGCTTACCGAGGAGAATCGCTACGACCGCCTGGTCGAGCTGTGGCAGGACGCCACCAACAAGGTGGGTCAGGCCGTGGAGGACCTGTACCCGGACGACAACCCGATTCCGATGATCGTGAAGTCCGGTGCTGCCGGTAACATGCGCCAGATCTGGACCCTGGCCGGCATGAAGGGCATGGTCGTGAACTCCCGCGGCGAGTACATCACCCGCCCGATCAAGACTTCCTTCCGTGAAGGTCTGTCCGTGATGGAGTACTTCAACAACTCCCACGGTTCCCGCAAGGGCCTGGCCGATACCGCGCTTCGTACCGCGGACTCCGGCTACCTCACCCGCCGTCTGGTGGACGTGGCGCAGGACGTCATCGTCCGCGAGGAGGACTGCGGCACCCGCCAGGGCGTCAAGGTCCCGGTGGCTGAGGCGGCAGGCGACTCCTTCGTGCGCCACGACCTGGTCGAGACCTCCGTGTCCGGCCGCGTCCTGGCAGCCGATGTGAAGGACGCCGACGACAAGGTCATCGCAGAGGCTGGCACCGAGCTGACCGAGGAGCGTATCGACGAGCTCGTGGCAGCCGGTATCGCCGAGATCAAGGTCCGCTCCGTGCTGACCTGCCAGACCCCGACCGGTGTCTGCGCGAAGTGCTACGGCAAGTCCATGGCGTCCGGCCAGCTCGTCGACATCGGCGAGGCAGTCGGCATCGTGGCCGCGCAGTCCATTGGTGAGCCGGGTACGCAGCTGACCATGCGTACCTTCCACCAGGGCGGCGTCGGCGGCGATATTACGGGCGGTCTGCCGCGTGTGCAGGAGCTGTTCGAGGCCCGCGTGCCGAAGAACCGCGCCCCGATCGCGTCCGTGGCCGGCACTATCTCGCTCGAGGACGAGGGCAACTTCTGGACCCTGACCATCCACCCGGACGACGGCTCCGACCTGGTGGTCTACGAGAAGCTGTCCAAGCGCCAGGGTCTGGCCCAGGTGCGTCGCCCGATGGAGTCCAACCCGGACGCCATGATCGAGCGCGGCCTGCGCGAGGGCGACCACGTCGAGGTGGGCGAGCGTCTGCTCCGCGGCGCCGCCGACCCGCACGACGTGCTTGAGGTCCTCGGCCGCCGTGGAGTGGAGAAGCACCTGATCGACGAGGTCCAGGCTGTGTACCGCACCCAGGGCGTGTCCATCCACGACAAGCACATCGAGATCATCATCCGCCAGATGCTGCGCCGCGGAACCGTCATCGACTCGGGTTCCACCGAGTTCCTGCCGGGCACCCTGGTGGATCTGTCCGAGGCACGCCAGGTCAACGCCGCAGCTGTGGCGGACGGCGGCGAGCCGGCGGAGATGCGCTCCGAGATCATGGGCATCACCAAGGCGTCGCTGGCCACGGAGTCCTGGCTGTCGGCGGCCTCCTTCCAGGAGACCACCCGCGTGCTCACCGACGCCGCGATCAACAAGCGCTCCGACAAGCTGATCGGCCTGAAGGAGAACGTGATCATCGGCAAGCTGATCCCGGCCGGTACGGGTATTTCCCGCTACCGCAACATCCAGGTCAAGCCGACCGAGGCGGCTCGCTCCGCGGCGTACTCGATCCCTACGTTCGGCGACTCCATCTACGGCGACGAGGGCTACGGCGAGTTCACCGGCGCCTCCGTCCCGATGGACGAGTTCGGCTTCGAGGAGCTGTAACACCAGGCCCAGCATTCTGGCTTAGCTAGGTCTGCGTTCGAAACGCCCGGCTTCCCCGCGAGGGGAGGCCGGGCGTTTTGCTTTTCGACGGGCCGCACTACCGCACCCGGACGCCGCGGGCCGCGCGGGTGATCCCCACGCCGCCCATGAGTGCGAGGCCGCGAACGCGGATCACGGGTGCGTCGGCAGGCAGCTGCGCGACGGAGAGGGTGCAGGAGGGGTGGTCCTCCATCCCGAAGCCGCCCATGATGCCCACGCCGTCGTCGATCACGCGGACGTCCTCGGGCACGATGATGTCGATGCCGCCCATGATCGAGAGTGCGTAGATCGTGGTTTCGCGCGAGGCGAGCCGGGCTTCGCGCAGGTCGAGTGCGTTGCCGCCCATCAGGGTTATGGAGGTGTGCGTCGGTGCCACGAGCCACTGCCCGGTGCGTTCGGTCCCGCCCATGACACACAGGGAAAACGCGGAACCACCGCTTTCGCCAGAAACCCTCGTTTGGGAGGGAGCGGCCTCCCGCTCGGCATGCGCAACGGGGGAGAGATCCTCCACCAATGCGGGGAGTTCATCGGCGTACGTGGCGGCGTAGAGAGCGCGGGAGCGCTCGTCGAACTCGGACATGGAGAGCTGCCCGTCGGCGAACGCTTCCTGGAGATGCTTGGCGGCGGTGTGACGCTCTGCGTCGGAGGCGCGTTTACGGGGTGGGGTGGGGTTGTCCATGACTTGGACAGTAGTGGACAAAGTTGGCAAGAGTAGGAGAACAGCACGCGAAATTGGGCGCGCTCTGCTTAGATTCGACGTGTGAACGAGAAGGCGGCGGGGAGCCAGCCCGTGCGGGGTCTGGCCAAGTCGGTCGCGGCGGACCTCAGGACGAGGACGAACGCGACCATCGCGGGCTTGCTCGCGCTCGCCGGTGTGACGGGGCTTGCCGGCGGCTTCGGGGAGGCGGCGCCGGAGGAGGTCGTCTCCGCCGCTGATCTGGACCAGCCGGAAGAACTGGAGGTAGCGCCCCTGGCTGTCCAGGTGCAGCGCACCTACCTCCTCGACGGAGCGCGGGTGGTGCACATGCGGTTGACAAACACCGCGGAGCGTCCCATCTACGCTCTGCAGTGGCAACAGGCGTTTCACCTCGAGGATTCGTCGCTGGCGGCAGACGCGCAGCCGAAGTTCCACAAGATCGACGCGCGACTCACCGGCGACGAGGACCTCGAGAGCGTCCCGCTGCCGCACAACCAGGTGCTGAATCCGGACGTGCCCCAGGACATCGCGCTGGTGTTCAGTGGCGACGGCAGCGGCGACACGCTGGTGGTGTGGTCGATGGAGTACCGCAAGTCGTTCCTGGACGGCGACAAAACCTGGTTTGCCAAGGAGCGCGTCGCGGAGGTGGAGCTGCAATGAATTTCCGCAAGGTGTGGACCACAGCCGCGGCGCTTGCGTTGCTTGTGTTGGGCATGCAGCTTCGCGACGTGCTGCCCAACGCCGCAGACCGTGCCGCCGAAAGCTTCGACTACGCCAGCTCAGCCCCGATTATCGGCGACGTGGACGACGTGCAGGTCACATTGGCCGCCAATTTCAACGGCACGGCTTCCAAGCGGTGGAGGACGAAAGCCAGATCGGCCTTTACGCCCCGGAGGGCTTCACCATCTGGGCGGTGCTGACCCAGTGGAATGCCTCGGAAGAGTCCGTGCTGGAAAACTGCCGCATGTGGGTGACCGGCTCAGACGGCAAGGAGTACCTGCGTAAAGACGGCCTTTTCGGCACACCCATCGACGACTTCAGCGCCCTGCACGCATGCACGCCCCCGGGGGAGGCCGGCCCGGTGGTCCGGGTGGGCGAGATTGGGTCCACCGAGCTGCACCTCGAGCCGGGGGATCCACGCCCGGGCGAGTGGCGCAAGGTCACCCCGCTCGCGCTGCCGGACGGCGTGCAACCGGAAAAGCTGCATTTTGGGTGGGACTTTCCCCACTTTGTCACGGTGGAGCTGCCGGAACCGAAGGTTTACGTGGATGCGCCTGCGGATTCCTCTTCTTCCGGCGAGTAGCTGTGGCGCAGGAAGAAATCCAGGCCTGAGGCGATCAGGCACACCACAACCAGCAGGTAGACCGCCCGCGCGACCACGAGCAGGTAACTGAGGGCTTGTTCCGCGACCACCTTGCTGTCCACAGGACCGATCAGGGCGCGCCCCAGCTCCACCACGCCGAGCTCGACGCTGGTGGCGAGCATGAACATGATGCAGAAGATGGTCATCGGAATCAGCCCCGCCCGCGCGAGCGTTCCCAGCCCCTTGAGCGTCGCCTTAATCGGCCCTGCCACGGGTTTGAGCGCCTCGTCGACTGCGTGCTTTGCTTCGTTGTGGGCGGCGGTCTGCATCCGTTTGCGGATGCTTATCGACGTCCCCTTCGGCACCTCCTCCACCTTCGCCTCTTCCACCTTCTTGGCGGTGAGTGTGGTGCCGAAGACAACGGCACCGAGCGTCAGCCAGGCGACCGGGACGGTCACCAGCTGGTTCAGCGCCGGTAGCTGGTCGGAAAGCCACTCCCACGCTGCGCCGAGGGCACCGGTGTGCTCGGCGGCGTCGGTCTTTAATTCCTCGTAGCGCCGGTGGACGGGGGCGAGACTGCGCCAGGACAGGGCCCAATCCTGTACCGCGCTTAAACGGTTGGTCAGAAACACCGACACCGTGGTCATCCACAGCACTTCCAGGTAGGCGGCGAGGTAGGTCAGACCGAGGCCCTTTTCCGCCAGGGCGAAGTAGCCGATGATCTTGCGCAGCACGATCGTGCCGGCGATCAGGCCGATGAGGGCGGCGGTGTCGTCGATAAATGCGCGCGAGAAATCCGCTTCGAAACCTTGGTTGAAGTACTCGTCGTAGGTAGTCGCCCGCCGGAACGCGGCGAGGTCTTCTTTGAGCAGGCCGTGTGTGGAGTACACGGTGAGAAACGAGATGAGCATGCCGCCTGCAGAAAGCAACCGCACCTTGGAAGAGCCGTCGTTGCGGCTCGGGAATGTCGCCGCGAGGAAGGGAAGAGAGGGGCGCAGAAGCCACAGCGAGAAGATGATGGACAGCATCACCATCAGCGGGGCCAGCGGCATGACCAGGCTGGCGGCGAGGCTGCTGAACGTGGAGAGCCACACTGCGAGCCAGATCACCGTCTGGCGCGCGGCCAACCCGAGGCAAATGACGGTGACCAGTTGGGGCAGGTGCCGAAATAGCAGATACGCTGCGCGTGCCGGAATCGCGGCGGACTCGACAGCCACGTCGCGCAGCGAGCGGGAGACACCCGTCCAAGGAGTCATAGCAGCAGTGTAACCGGAGGGGTGCGAAGGCGCAGTTTGCTTTGCGACGTTCTTTCGGTGTAGTTTTGACGAGGTTTCGCCCGTGTCACGCGGTGCGAAGTACTCGAACTCCATGCGACTCGTTCACACGGTAGTTCATGCAATCGGCAGGGCCCCGAAGAAGAGCCCCCATTTTTGCATGTATGGCCGGGTGTGGGCGGGAAGCGCTAACAGAAAGAGCGTGAATGCCTACTATTCAGCAGCTGGTCCGTAAGGGCCGCCACGATAAGTCCACCAAGGTGGCGACCGCTGCGCTGAAGGGTTCCCCGCAGCGTCGCGGCGTGTGCACCCGTGTGTACACCACCACTCCGAAGAAGCCGAACTCTGCTCTGCGTAAGGTCGCGCGTGTGCGCCTGACCTCCGGCATCGAGGTTTCCGCATACATCCCGGGCGAGGGCCACAACCTGCAGGAGCACTCCATGGTGCTCGTGCGCGGCGGTCGTGTGAAGGACCTGCCGGGTGTGCGCTACAAGATCGTCCGTGGCGCTCTGGATACCCAGGGTGTGAAGGACCGCAAGCAGGCTCGCTCCCGTTACGGCGCGAAGAAGGGACAGTAAACAATGCGTAAGCAGCAAGCACCGAAGCGTCCCGTAGTCAAGGATCCGGTTTACAACTCCGAGCTGGTCACCATGCTCGTGAACAAGATCCTGCGGGACGGCAAGAAGTCCACCGCAGAGCGCATCGTCTACGGCGCTCTCGAGCAGTGCCGTGAGAAGACCGGCACCGACCCGGTGGGCACCCTGGAGAAGGCAATCGGCAACATCCGCCCGGACCTCGAGGTTCGCTCCCGCCGTGTCGGTGGCGCGACCTACCAGGTGCCGGTTGACGTCAAGCCGGCCCGTTCCACCACCCTCGCCCTGCGTTGGCTGGTCACCTTCCCCCGCCAGCGTCGCGAGAACTCCATGATGGAGCGCCTCGCCAACGAGATCTTGGATGCTTCCAACGGTCTCGGCGCATCCGTGAAGCGCCGCGAGGACACCCACAAGATGGCCGAGGCCAACCGTGCCTTCGCCCACTACCGCTGGTAATCGCTGGAGCAAGGCGAAGCATGGAAACCCGGAAACTGCATACCCGCTTCCCAGGGAAGCGAGCTGGTGCGTTTCCGGGTTTTTCCAGCTGAGGCGAACCTCACGCTGCCACTTCAGTGAAAAGGTGGCAGAATTGACAAAGGACAACTGACCGACAACGGCGCCGCAAGGCGTCGACGACTTCAAAGTTGGGGTATCAACGTGGCACAAGAAGTGCTTAAGGATCTGAACAAGGTCCGCAACATCGGCATCATGGCCCACATCGATGCTGGTAAGACCACTACCACCGAGCGCATCCTCTTCTACACGGGTATCAACCGCAAGGTTGGCGAGACCCACGATGGTGGCGCGACCACTGACTGGATGGAGCAGGAGAAGGAACGCGGCATCACCATTACGTCCGCTGCCGTGACCTGCTTCTGGGAAAACAACCAGATCAACATCATCGACACCCCGGGTCACGTGGATTTCACCGTTGAGGTGGAGCGCTCCCTGCGCGTGCTCGACGGCGCTGTTGCCGTGTTCGACGGCAAGGAGGGTGTGGAGCCGCAGTCCGAGCAGGTGTGGCGTCAGGCCGCGAAGTACGACGTTCCGCGTATCTGCTTCGTCAACAAGATGGACAAGCTGGGCGCTGACTTCTACTACACCGTCGGCACCATCGTTGACCGCCTCGGTGCGAAGCCGTTGGTTATGCAGCTGCCGATCGGCGCTGAGGATGACTTCGACGGCGTCGTGGACCTCATCGACATGAAGGCCCTGATGTGGCCGGGCAAGGTCGAGACCGGCACCCCGCCGCAGATCCAGGAGATCCCGGAGGATCTCAAGGAGAAGGCTGAGGAGTACCGCGAGAAGCTGCTCGAGACCGTCGCAGAGTCCGACGAGGAGCTCATGGAGAAGTACTTCGGCGGCGAGGAGCTGACGAAGGAAGAGATCCAGGCAGCCATCCGCAAGATGACCATCGCCTCCGAGATCTACCCGGTGTTCTGCGGTACCGCATACCGCAACAAGGGCATCGAGCCGATCCTCGACGCTGTCGTCGCATACCTGCCGAGCCCGATCGACATCGGCGACGTCCACGGCACCTCCGTCGACGGTGAAGAGGAACTGACCCGTAAGCCGTCCGTCGAGGAGCCGTTCTCCGCTCTGGCGTTCAAGATCGCCGTGCACCCGTTCTTCGGCAAGCTCACCTACGTGCGCGTCTACTCCGGCCAGGCTATCCCGGGCGAGCAGATGCTCAACTCCACGAAGTCCAAGAAGGAGCGCGTGGGCAAGCTCTTCCAGATGCACGCGAACAAGGAGAACCCGGTCGAGCACGCCGACGCCGGCAACATCTACGCGTTCATCGGTCTGAAGGAAACCACCACGGGCGACACCCTGTGCAACCCGGACCACCCGATCATCCTCGAGTCCATGGACTTCCCGGATCCGGTGATCCAGGTGGCCATCGAGCCGAAGACCAAGGCTGACCAGGAGAAGCTGGGCACCGCTATTCAGAAGCTCGCCGAAGAGGACCCGACCTTCACCGTCCAGCTGGACGAGGAGACCGGCCAGACCGTCATCGGCGGCATGGGCGAGCTGCACCTCGACGTGCTGGTGGACCGCATGAAGCGCGAGTTCAAGGTCGAGGCGAACATCGGTTCCCCGCAGGTTGCGTACCGCGAGACCATCCGCAAGAAGGTGGAGTCCCTGGACTACACCCACAAGAAGCAGACCGGTGGTTCCGGCCAGTTCGCGAAGGTCATCGTCACCATCGAGCCGTACTCCCCGGACCCGGAGGAGCTGGAAGAGGGCGAGTCCGCTTCCTACAAGTTCGAGAACGCTGTCACCGGTGGCCGCGTGCCGAAGGAGTACATCCCGTCCGTCGACGCTGGTATCCAGGACGCGATGCAGTACGGCTTCCTCGCCGGCTACCCGCTGGTGAACATCAAGGCCACCCTCGAGGACGGCGCTTACCACGACGTCGACTCCTCGGAAATGGCGTTCAAGCTCGCTGGCTCCCAGGTGCTGAAGGAAGCTGTCGCCAAGGCGAAGCCGGTCCTGCTCGAGCCGGTCATGGCCGTCGAGGTTGTGACCCCGGAGGAGTACATGGGCACCGTCAACGGTGACATCAGCTCCCGCCGCGGCCAGGTCTTCGCTATGGAGGACCGCTCCGGCGCGAAGGTCGTCAAGGCGAAGGTGCCGCTGTCCGAGATGTTCGGCTACATCGGCGATCTGCGTTCCTCCACCGCCGGCCGCGCGAACTTCACCATGGTGTTCGACTCCTACGCTGAGGTTCCGCAGTCCGTCGCTCAGGAGATCATCGACGAGCGCAACGGCAACAAGTAGTTGCCGCCCGCCCCTCCTCACGGGTCCGCACCGCGTGCCAGCGGTGCGGCGCGGATTCCGCGGAGGCGGGGCGAGAGGGCAGCGGCCGCGCTGAGGTACCGCCCAGGAACAGGGCGGTGTCTGAGCCGGCCGTTACCCTCTAGGTCGATCCGGGGGAAACGGCGAGGCCGGTTTGAAAAACGGCCGCTGGAAACCTAGGATCTTGTAACTGGCACATTGTGAAATGGCTCCCGTATCCGTGCCCTGCGCTGGGCGCGGGCCGGGGCGTATGTAAACCACGTGGCTGCGAAGGTCGTAGTCACCATGAAGTCCAGGAGGACAACAGTGGCAAAGGAAAAGTTCGAGCGCTCTAAGCCGCACGTGAACATCGGCACCATCGGTCACGTCGACCACGGCAAGACCACCACCACCGCCGCTATCACCAAGGTGCTGGCTGACGCTTACCCGGAGGAGAACAAGGCCTTCGCCTTCGACTCCATCGATAAGGCTCCGGAGGAGCGCGAGCGCGGCATCACCATCAACATCTCCCACGTGGAGTACAACACCCCGAAGCGTCACTACGCTCACGTGGACGCCCCGGGCCACGCCGACTACATCAAGAACATGATTACCGGCGCTGCTCAGATGGACGGCGCAATCCTCGTGGTTGCTGCAACCGACGGCCCGATGCCGCAGACCCGCGAGCACGTGCTGCTCGCTCGCCAGGTCGGCGTTCCGTACATCCTCGTTGCACTGAACAAGTGCGACATGGTCGACGATGAGGAAATCATCGAGCTCGTCGAGATGGAGGTCCGCGAGCTGCTGGCTGAGCAGGACTACGACGAAGAGGCTCCGATCGTCCACATCTCCGCTCTGAAGGCTCTCGAGGGCGACGAGAAGTGGGTCCAGTCCGTCGTTGACCTCATGCAGGCTTGCGACGACGCCATCCCGGATCCGGAGCGCGAGACCGACAAGCCGTTCCTGATGCCGATCGAGGACATCTTCACCATTTCCGGCCGCGGCACCGTGGTTACCGGTCGTGTGGAGCGTGGCGTGCTCAACCTCAACGACGAGGTCGAGATCATCGGTATCCGCGAGAAGTCCCAGAAGACCACCGTCACCTCCATCGAGATGTTCAACAAGCTTCTCGACACCGCCGAGGCTGGCGACAACGCAGCTCTGCTGCTCCGTGGCCTGAAGCGCGAGGACGTTGAGCGTGGCCAGGTTGTTATCCACCCGGGCGCTTACACCCCGCACTCCAAGTTCGAGGGTTCCGTCTACGTCCTGTCCAAGGACGAGGGCGGCCGCCACACCCCGTTCTTCGACAACTACCGTCCGCAGTTCTACTTCCGCACCACCGACGTCACCGGTGTTGTGAAGCTGCCGGAGGGCACCGAGATGGTCATGCCGGGCGACAACGTCGAGATGTCCGTCGAGCTGATCCAGTCGGTCGCTATGGACGAGGGCCTGCGCTTCGCTATCCGCGAGGGCTCCCGCACCGTCGGCGCTGGCCGCGTCACCAAGATCCTGGACTAATTCCAGACCTGGTGTAACCAGCTGACGTAGAAGCCGTCCTCCCCGCTGGGGAGGGCGGCTTTTCTCATGCGTTAGGCTCTGATGCGTGCACGACCCCACCCGTATTCCACGACTGACCCAGGCCGTGCAGCGCGCCTGGGAGGGCCAGCCGGACCTCACTCTCGCTCAGCTCATCGGAGTCCTGCAGAACAGCGGCCTCGGCTGGGGCACGACCGACGAGGAAGCCGTCGAGTTGCTCGAGGCATTGGAGCGCGAGCATCCTTCGCTTATCGACGCCAACTCCGGCCCCCACACGATCACCACCGTCAACCCGCCGCACCTGGTCACCATCACGGGCGGGTATGTGGTGGTGCGCAGCGGCGCCGACCCTGAGCGCATGCCGGCGGTGTGGCACATCGGTGGCATGCGCAAGGCGGGACCCGGATTGCCGCTGGTGATCGCCGATGCGGAAGGGGTGGAGCACCGCTTAGGGGTTGTGTCGTTGGTGACGCGGCTTACGGGGGCACCGGAGGCGTCGATAGGCATGGCCCGCGAAGACGTGGGCAACAGGCGGTGGCTGGTGCAGTTCGACGACGGTGCGAGGGCTGTGGTGGGGCAGCGCATCCGCATATGGCGGGTGGAGGGGCGCGCCGTGGTCAGCGAACGCGTCGCCTGGAGCGAGATCCTGCGCTGCGAGCCGGGAGCAGACATGGAAATAGCCCCAGCGGGTGGCGGGAAGCCGCTCACGCTGGGGCGGGTGAAGCTCGTGCTGGAACTGGAGCGCTAGGCGGCGATCCGGTCCAGGTGGAGCTTCCACACCGAGTCAATCTCCATGGTGTGGTTGGCCATGCGGAAGTCCTGGTCCGCAGCCTCGATGACGCGCACGGCGTCGTCAAACGGGTACTCGGGGTTGGCGAATACGGTGAACGTCGCTGT
The DNA here is from genome assembly GCF_001838175.1 of Corynebacterium sp. HMSC034A01. Taxonomy (NCBI): domain Bacteria; kingdom Bacillati; phylum Actinomycetota; class Actinomycetes; order Mycobacteriales; family Corynebacteriaceae; genus Corynebacterium; species Corynebacterium sp. HMSC034A01. Next base: position 27,431 of record NZ_KV835973.1, read on the forward strand.
CGGGCGCTTGCCAACCATCGCCACCTTGCAGGAGGCGCGGCGGATCTCGTTGGCGTGCTCCAGGGAGGTGCAGGCCGCCTCGGAGACGCGCTGGACGTTGATAATTGTCTCGCCGTGCTCCGGGTCCGCAGGCAGAATGCCACGGTTGGAAAACGCGCGGGAGCGGATGTTCGCCAGCAGGATCCACAGGCCCAGGATCGCCGCGAGGATAGCGCCGATGATCAGGGCGGTGATGTAGTGGTCCTGGTAGCCCAGGTCGATCAGGCGGGTGCGGTCGACGAAGTCGGCCGCGTCGACGAGGTAGGGGATCTGCCAGTACTCGGCGATGGGGAAGAGGCCAGCAAGAATCAGCAGTAGGCCGAGCAGGAAGACTGCCAGGCGGTTGAAGAAGCTGAGTGTCTTAGTCATCGCGTCACCTCCGGGGTCGTCGAGTCAATGGTGGAACCGGACGGCTGCTGCGGCACGTTCGCACGCTGCGCGGCAACCTGCTGCGAGCCCGGGTTGGGCAGCAGCTTCACCGACACAGCAGGCTGCGCCTTCAGCACGCGGAACTCGTCGTTGAGCGCCTGCGTGATGCGTTCCTGCATCGCCGTGCCGGAGCCGTCGTCGACCACCTGCACCTTGACGGACTTGCGGTTCGCCTTCGTGCTCACCTGCTCGCCGCCGAGGTCGCCGCGAGTGGTGAACGTGGTCTTGCGGGCGATGTCCACCGGACGGGTCCAGATGGACGCCGGCGAGTTCACGCGCACGTGCCCGTGGGGGCGCGGCTTGAACGTGAAGAACACCAGGAACAAGCCGACCAGCACGAGGAGGATCCCCACAACGACGGCGGTGACGTCCGCCTCGAAGGAACCGAGGAAGTCCCAGGTGCGGCCCAGCCAGGAGTCCGACGGGGCCTCATCGCCGTAGAAGTGGTACCACAGATCGCGCGCAGCCACGCCAGCAAGAGCCAGCAAGAGCAGGCTGATCAGCACCGCGAACCAGCGCGAGGCGGGGTTGCCCAGCGGTTCGTCACCCGGGTGGGGGCCGACAGCTGCGTTATTGGGCGCCGCGTTGTTGGGCGCAGTGTTAGCGGGAGCGGTCATAGTACTTCACCACCGGTTCAATCGTGATCTGCTTAAGCGGCTTCGGTGCTGGTGCCTGGGGCACAATCACAGGCTGCGGCGCAGGCGCGGAAGTGATCGGGGCCCGCGCCACCGGCTCCACCACGATGGGTTTAAGCGGCGGACGGTTAACCGTGATCGGCTTCAGCGGTGCGCGGTTCGGCATAGGAACATCGCGGGGCTGGGCGAAGCGCGTGACGTCCACAGGCTTGAGCGGCTGCAGCGGGGGCAGCTGCGGGTGGCGGGGGATAACCCCGTTCGCCTGCGGCGCCCACGTCCGGACTGGCTCCGGCGGGAACGGTACGCGTGCCTCCGTCGGGGAGGTGTGGATGGCAGCGAGACGCTGCGGCTCCGGCACCTCCGGCGAGAAAGTGCGCACCGGCTCCGGGGTCTGCACGCCTGCCGCGCGGACCGGTTCCGGCTTCTCTGGGTGCTCGACCTCGATCGGGGCGGGGACGACCACGTCCCTCATGTCGTCGACAAGCGAGCGCGCCTTGATCGGCGCGAGTTGCTCGCGCGGTTTGGTCACGGGGTGCTCCACGTGGGTCGGGGAGACCTCGACGGGGGTAGGAATCACGAAAGCTTCGTGCTCCGCCACCTGGTCCCAGGTCACGCGGCCGGTGTCGGGGAGGGTTTCCACATTGGCCACAGTGACCTTCACACGGGAGACATCCAGGCCCACCAGCGTGCGAATGTGCGCGATGATGGTTGCGCGCACAGCGTCGGTGATGGCAGCAACCGGGGCGGGGTAGGAGGTGGCAATTTCGGTGTCCACCGCCACTGTGCCCGTCGCCTGGTCCAGCCGGGCGTGGATCCGCGGGAAGCTGCGTCCCGCCAGCCCGGCCAGCTTTGCGTCGATAGTCCGGCAGCCCGGTACCGCCGCAGCTGCCACCTCAGCGACGCGCTCGATGGTGCGCTCACTGACGTGGTAGAAGGAATTATCCATTAGCTTCGGCCTCTGCCGGTGCCGTTACTCAGGGCCGCGGACAGATCCAGACGGCCGTCGAGCTGGGCCCCGACAACCCCGCCGATGATGGTGAACAGCAGCAGCCAGAGCAGGCCCGGCCAACCGCCGAAGGTGACAAAGAAGGCGACCACGACACCGATGAGGATGCCTGTCAGCGCCTTGTTGGCAAAAAGATTCATAATAAAACCACGTTTCGGGTTATGAGGTTGGGGCGGGCCGCGCTACTGCGCGTCGCCTGCGACAACGTCCACGAACTCCGCGTCGGATGCGCCGAGCACAGCCGCGCGGACATCCTCGGCCACGTCCTGCACTTTGCGGCCGGAAGCGACATCGAAGATGAAGTGGACTTCAAATCCGGTTCGGCCGTCCCGAGAGATGGCCTTCAGACCTTCAATGCGGGTGTTGGGCAGGTAGGTCGCAATCTCGCCTACGCGGCCGCCGTGCAATCCGGCGACCCCGTCGACGGCGACGGCAGCATCGCGGACGCCCTCCGCAACCTCGCGGCTAACGGGGGTGTACGCCATGGCTTACTGGTTGATCGACTGGTTGACAGCCTGGTAGTTGGCGTTCGCGGCGGAGTTGGTCTCCTCGTACTGCTCAGCACCCTCCTGCTCCGGCAGGTGAACGTCGTGCACGGTAACGTCCACGCGGTCCACAATCAGACCGGTCATGCGGGTGATTGCGACGGTGACGTTCTCGCGGATCGCGTTCGCCAGCTCGTGGATGGCAACGCCGTACTCCGCGATGATGGCGACAGCGACGGAAGCGTGGCCGTCCTCGACTGCCACGTTGACGCCCTGCTGGACGTTGGTGGAGGAGGTCAGGGACTCGCGTACAGCGCCCCACATGCGGGCAGCGCCGCCGCCGAGGTTGTTCACGCCGGAGACCTCGCGGGCAGCGATACCTGCGATCTTGCCCACAACGTTGTCGTCGATGACGGTGGAGCCGTGCTCGGTCTCCAGGTTCTCGTTGCGCGGGCGGACCTGCTCCGGCTCCACAGCGGTGGAAGAAGAAGCCGGGGTGTTCGCGCCGGTCTTCGCTGCGGCGGTGTCCGGGGTGTTTGCAGAGGTCTCGTTGACGTTCTTGTCGGCCATGACGGTCCTTTCAATCTGTAAATACTGTGTCTCCGCGCGCTCTCAAATATGAGGCGCACGGCCTGGAAATAAAGGGTACACACATATATCTGGCCCAGCCGGGCCAGAAAGAAGGTGATACCAAGTTGAAATAATCCGGGACCGGCCGAAGGTTCGTCGATAAGCGGGCTTGTGCTTCCTGCAACCTTGTGTTTTAATACCCAGGTTGCCTTGACATGGACCGGATGAAACTGGTCGGTGGCCAGGCAAACATGACACCTTCCAACCGGAAGAACCGGAGAAGGGCCATGGCAAATTCACAGCGGCAGTACGCAAGGGTCACGCACCCTTCCGAGTCTGACACCCAGGCACGTGCTTATAGACGGGCACGCCTTGGCGGAAGCACTGAAACAGCATGAATTTGCTCGGTCACCTTCCGGACGTGTCATGACAGTCAGAAACGACACTGGCGTTGAGCCAAGGGCCCAGCCCGGACAACGTTATAGAGAAACTAGAAGCTACAAACCCCACCGCTTCAGCCCGTTTCTCACTCCGTTCGAAACGAGCGGAAGGGAATAGGACGAACGTGGGGATGCGAGGAAGAGGTAAGCGTGGCGGGACAGAAGATCCGCATCAGGCTCAAGGCTTACGACCACGAGGCGATCGACGCATCCGCGAAGAAGATCGTCGAGACGGTCACCCGCACGGGTGCCCGCGTCGTTGGCCCGGTGCCGTTGCCCACCCAGAAGAACGTGTACGCCGTTATTCGTTCTCCCCACAAGTACAAGGATTCTCGCGAGCACTTCGAGATGCGCACTCACAAGCGCCTCATCGACATTCTCGACCCGACGCCCAAGACGGTGGACGCGCTCATGCGCATCGACCTGCCGGCAAGCGTCGACGTGAACATCCAGTAGAGCAATCCCCAACGTAAGTAGTGGAGAACTAACAACATGTCTGAGAACCAGATCAAGGGCATTCTGGGCAAGAAGCTCGGCATGACCCAGATCTTCGACGAAGACAACCGAGTTATCCCGGTTACCGTCGTCGAAGCTGGGCCGTGCGTGGTCACCCAGATCCGTACCCCTGAGACCGATGGCTACTCCGCCATCCAGATCGCCTACGGCGACATCGATCCCCGTAAGGCAAAGAAGCCGCAGGCTGGCCACTTCAAGAAGGCCGGCGTGAACCCGCGCCGTTTCGTCACCGAGATCCGCATGGATGACACCTCGGGCTACGAACTCGGCCAGGAGTTCAACGCAACCATCTTCGAGGGCGACACCTACGTGGACGTCGCCGGCACCACCAAGGGCCACGGCTACGCCGGCGCTATGAAGCGCCACGGCTTCGCCGGCCAGGGTGCCGCACACGGTAACCAGGCTGCGCACCGTCGCGTGGGCTCCATCGGCGCCTGCGCAACCCCGGGCCGCGTGTTCAAGGGCACGCGCATGGCAGGCCGCATGGGTGGTAACCGCGTTACCACCCAGAACCTGAAGATCCAACGCATCGACGGCGACAACAACCTCATCCTGATCAAGGGCGCCATCCCGGGCGTTAAGGGTTCCGTTGTTACCGTCAAGACCGCAGTGAAGGGCGGTGCTCACGCATGACGAACCTGACGCTTGACGTCCACACCGCTGACGGAGCCACCAAGGGCTCTGTCGATCTCCCGGCCGAGTTCTTCGACCGTGAGGCATCCGTGGCGCTGATGCACCAGGTTGTGAACGCACAGCTTGCTGCCGCACGCCAGGGCACCCACGCGACGAAGACTCGCGGCATGGTTTCCGGTGGCGGCAAGAAGCCGTTCCGACAGAAGGGCACCGGCCGCGCACGCCAGGGTTCCATCCGCGCTCCGCACTACACCGGCGGTGGCACCGTGCACGGTCCGCAGCCGCGTTCCTACGCGCAGCGCACCCCGAAGAAGATGATCAAGGCTGCCCTCGCGGGCGCCCTGACCAACCGCGCACAGAACGAGCGCATCCACATCGTGGAGGACCTGGTTCCGGGCCAGACCCCGTCGACCAAGTCCGCCCGCGCTTTCATCGAGCGCCTCACGGACCGCAAGTCGGTTCTGCTGGTGATCGGCCGTGATGACCAGAACTCCCGTCTTTCCGCAAGGAACCTGCCGGGCGTCCACGTCATTGAGCCGACCCAGCTCAACGCATACGACGTGCTCAACGCTGACGACGTTGTGTTCTCGGTCGAGGCGCTGCACACCTTCGTCAACCGCGGCAAGGAGCTCGCTACCGCCGCTGCGGAGGAGGAGAAGTAAATGGCTAAGATCGCGAACCCGCGCGACATCATCATCGCGCCCGTGCTCTCTGAGAAGAGCTACGGCCTGATGGAGCAGAACACCTACACGTTCTTCGTCGCTCCGTCGGCCAACAAGACCCAGATCAAGATTGCCGTGGAGCAGATCTTCGGCGTCGACGTCGCTTCGGTGAACACCGCTAACCGCGAGGGCAAGCGCAAGCGCTCCCGCACCGGCTACGGCCAGCGCAAGGACACCAAGCGCGCCTACGTCACGCTCCGCGAGGGCAGCGACTCCATCGACATCTTCGGAGGTGCGACGGCCTAACGGCTATCGCACAGCGAAGAGGACGATAGAAAAGGAACCATTATGGCTATTCGTAAGTACAAGCCGACAACTCCGGGTCGCCGTGCCAGCTCTGTTTCCGCGTTCGACGAGATCACTCGCTCGACCCCGGAAAAGTCGCTGCTGCGCCCGCTCCCGAAGAAGGGCGGCCGTAACACCCACGGCCACATCACCACCCGTCACCGCGGCGGTGGCCACAAGCGTCGCTACCGCGTGATCGACTTCCGCCGCTCCGACAAGGACGGCGTGCTGGCCAAGGTCGCTCACATCGAGTACGACCCGAACCGCACCGCAAACATTGCGCTGCTGCACTACTTCGACGGCGAGAAGCGCTACATCATCGCGCCGAAGGGCCTGACCCAGGGCACCGTCGTCGAGGCTGGTCCGAACGCCGACATCAAGGTCGGCAACAACCTGCCGCTGCGCAACATCCCGACCGGTACGACCATCCACGCAGTGGAGCTCAAGCCGGGCGCTGGCGCGAAGCTCGCCCGCTCCGCAGGCGCTTCCATCCAGCTGCTGGGTAAGGAAGGCAACTACGCAGTCCTGCGTATGCCGTCTTCCGAGATCCGCCGCGTGGACATCCGCTGCCGCGCCACCATCGGTGAGGTCGGCAACGCCGACCAGATCAACATCCGCTGGGGCAAGGCCGGCCGCATGCGCTGGAAGGGCTGGCGCCCGACCGTGCGTGGTGTGGTTATGAACCCGGTCGACCACCCGCACGGTGGTGGCGAGGGCAAGACCTCGGGTGGCCGTCACCCGGTGTCTCCGTGGGGCCAGAAGGAAGGCCGCACCCGCAACCCGAACCGTTATTCCAACAACATGATCGTGCGGCGCCGCCGCTCGAAGAAGCGCTAAGAGGAGGTAAACAGACATGCCACGTAGCCTGAAGAAAGGCCCGTTCGTCGACGAGCACCTCCTCAACAAGGTGGACGCTCAGAACGAGGCTGGCACCAAGCAGGTCATCAAGACCTGGTCGCGCCGTTCGACCATTCTCCCCGATTTCATCGGTCACACCTTCGCCGTCCACGACGGCCGTAAGCACGTGCCGGTGTTCGTCGACGAGTCCATGGTCGGCCACAAGCTCGGCGAGTTTGCACCGACCAAGACCTTCAAGGGTCACGTCAAGGAACAGAAGGGACGTCGATAGGCAATGGCTGACACCATCACCACTGCATCCGCGACGGCCAAGTTTGTCCGCGTCTCGCCGATGAAGGCCCGCCGCGTGCTGGCACTCGTCCGCGGTAAGGACGTTGCCGAGGCCCTCGCGATCCTGAAGTACGCACCGCAGGGTGCTGCCAAGGACGTTGCGAAGGTTGTCGCCTCCGCAGCTGCCAACGCTGAGAACAACTTCGGCTTGGACCCGCGCACGCTCGTCATCTCCGAGTGCTACGCAAACGAGGGTCCGACCATGCGCCGCTACCAGCCGCGCGCTCAGGGCCGCGCCTTCCAGATCCGGAAGCGCACCTCCCACATCACCGTTGTTGTCGAGTCCAAGGAAGGGGCCAAGTAATGGGCCAGAAGATTCACCCGCACGGCCTGCGCCTGGGTATCACTTCCGACTGGAAGTCCCACTGGTACGCCGACAAGAACTACGCCGACTACGTTGCGGAGGACATCAAGGTCCGCGAGTGGCTTGAGAAGAACCTCGAGCGCGCCGGCATCTCCGACATCGTCATCGAGCGCACCCGCGACCGCGTGCGTGTGGACATCCACACCGCTCGTCCGGGCATCGTCATCGGCCGCCGCGGTGCCGAGGCCGACCGCATCCGCCGCGAGCTGGAGAAGCTCACCGGCAAGATGGTCGCGCTGAACATCATCGAGGTCAAGAACATCGATGCCGACGCAACCCTGGTTGCGCAGTCCATCGCCGAGCAGCTGGTCAACCGTGTCGCGTTCCGTCGCGCCATGCGTAAGGCCATCCAGTCCGCGATGCGCAACCCGCAGGTCAAGGGCATCAAGGTTATGACGTCCGGCCGCCTCGGCGGCGCGGAAATGTCCCGTGTCGAGCGTTACCACGAGGGTCGCGTTCCGCTGCACACCCTGCGTGCGGAGATCGACTACGGCACGGCAGAAGCACACACCACCTTCGGCGTCATCGGCGTCAAGGTGTGGATCTACAAGGGCGACGTCGTGGGCGGTGTCCGCGAGTCCGAGCTCAACGCTCCGAAGAACGAGCGCGGTGGCCGCGGCGACCGTCGCCCGCGCCGCGGCGGCCAGCGTCGCCAGCGTGCAGAGCAGAAGAAGGAGGGCTAATTCATGCTCATCCCTAAGCGCGTGAAGTACCGCCGTCAGCACCGCCCGAACCGCTCGGGCGTGTCCAAGGGCGGCAACCAGATCACCTTCGGCGACTACGGCCTGCAGGCGCTCGAGCCGGCGTACATCACCAACCGCCAGATCGAGTCCGCACGTATCGCCATCAACCGCCACGTCAAGCGTGGTGGCAAGGTGTGGATCAACATCTTCCCGGACCGTCCGCTGACCCAGAAGCCGCTCGGCGTGCGTATGGGCTCCGGTAAGGGCCCGGTGGAGAAGTGGGTGGCCAACGTCAAGCCTGGCCGCATCCTTTTCGAAATGTCCTACCCGAACGAGGAAACTGCACTGGAGGCTCTGCGCCGCGCTGGCGCTAAGCTGCCGTGCAAGGTCCGCGTGATCAAGAAGGAGGACCAGTTCTAATGGCAACCGGTACCCCCGCATCTGAGTTCCGCGAGCTGAGCGACGACGAGCTGCGCACCCGCCTGACCGAGGCGAAGGAAGAGCTGTTCAACCTGCGTTTCCAGCTCGCCACCGGCCAGCTCACCAACAACCGCCGCATCTCCACCGTGAAGCGCGACATCGCTCGCATCTACACGGTGCTGCGCGAGCGCGAGCTCGGCCTGTCCGTCGTCCCCGAGTCCACGGGAGCTGAGGCATAACCATGAGTGAGGCAAACGTGACTGAGAACACCAAGGTCAAGGCAGTGCAGAAGCGTCGTCGTGGCTACGTCGTGTCCGACAAGATGGACAAGACGATCGTCGTCGAGGTTGAGGACCGCAAGTCCCACGCCCTGTACGGCAAGATCGTGCGTACCACGAACCGCGTGAAGGCACACGACGAGGAGAACACCGCTGGTGTCGGCGACCTCGTCCTGATCGAGGAGACGCGTCCGCTGTCCAAGGACAAGCACTTCCGTCTCGTCGACATCATCGAGAAGGCCCGCTAAGAGCATTTCGCTTCTCGACGACACGTACCCGTCCAACCCCCGTGTTGGGCGGGTATTTTCGTGTTTTGGTCCCCTGAGGGCGGGGCTTTCCACTTTTTACAGCCCCCTAAACAGGAGTACGATTTTTTCCCATGTGTGGAATCGTTGGATACGTAGGCGCCGGCACCGCTGAGCGCGACGCGAAAAATGTCATTGTCGAGGGACTTCGCCGCCTCGAATACCGCGGATACGATTCCGCTGGTGTTGCCGTGGCCAACAACGGCGTCATCGAGTGCCGCAAGAAAGCCGGCAAGGTCGCGGACCTCGAAGCCGAAATTGCGGACAACCCCATTGCGTCTTCCAAGCTGGGCATCGGGCACACTCGGTGGGCAACCCACGGCGGCCCGACCGACACCAACGCCCACCCTCACGTCGTCGGCGACGGCCGCATGGCTGTGGTCCACAACGGCATCATCGAGAACTTTTCGGGGTTGAAGGCGGAGCTCGTCGATAAGGGCTACAGCTTCAAGTCCGAGACCGACACCGAGGTGGCAGGCACCCTGCTGCTGGACATCTACGACAAGGAAGCGGACCGCGACCTCACCCGCGCCATGCAGCTGACCGCACAGCGCCTCGAAGGCGCCTTCACCCTGCTGGCGATCCATGCGGACCACCCGGACCGCATCGTCGCCGCGCGCTGGAACTCCCCGCTGGTCATCGGTGTGGGCGAGAACGAGAACTTCCTCAGCTCCGACGTCGCCGGCTTCATCGAGTTCACGCGCGACGCCGTGGAGATGGACAACGGCCAGATTGTCACCCTGACCGCCGACGGCTACGAGGTCTGCGACTTCGACGGCAACCCCGCCGAAGCCAAGCCGTTCACCGTGGAGTGGGACGTCACCGCCGCGGAGAAGGGCGGCTTCAACTCCTTCATGGAAAAGGAGATCCACGACCAGCCCTCCGCCGTCCGCGACACCCTCTACGGGCGCTTCGACGAGCACGGCAAGCTCATCTTGGACGAGCTGCGTATCGACGAATCCGTGCTGCGCTCCATCAACAAAATCATCATCGTCGCCTGCGGCACCGCCTCCTATGCAGGTCAGGTGGCGCGCTACGCCATCGAGCACTGGTGCCGCATCCCGACGGAGGTGGAGCTCGCCCACGAGTTCCGCTACCGTGACCCGATTGTCAACGAACGCACCCTCGTGGTGGCCGTGTCCCAGTCCGGCGAGACCATGGACACACTCATGGCCGTGCGCCACGCCCGCGAGCAGGGCGCGAAGGTGATCGCCATCTGCAACACCGTCGGTTCCTCCATCCCGCGCGAGGCAGACGCGTCGCTGTACACCTACGCCGGCCCAGAAATCGCCGTGGCGTCGACCAAGGCGTTCATCTCCCAGATCGTCGCCGCCTACCTGCTCGCCCTGTACCTGGCGCAGGTGCGCGGCAACAAGTACGCCGACGAGATCCGCCAGATCGTGGACGAGCTGCAGGAGATGCCGGAGAAGATCCAGCAGGTGCTGGACAACGAAGGGCAGGTCAAGCAGCTGGGACGGGACATGTCGGACGCGAAGTCCGTGCTGTTTTTGGGCCGCCACGTTGGCTTCCCGGTCGCCCTCGAAGGCGCGCTGAAGCTCAAGGAAGTGGCCTACCTGCACTCCGAGGGCTTCGCCGCCGGCGAGCTCAAGCACGGCCCGATCGCACTCGTGGAGGAAGGCCAGCCGGTGTTCATCATCGTGCCGTCCAAGCGCTCCCGCAATAACCTGCACGCCAAGGTCGTCTCCAACATCCAGGAGGTCCGCGCCCGCGGTGCGGTGACCATTGTGATCGCGGAAGACGGCGACACGGACGTGGAGGCATACGCCGACCACATCATCCGCATCCCGCAGTCCGCCGGCCTGATGCAGCCGCTGCTGTCCACCATCCCGCTGCAGATCTTCGCCTCCTCCGTGGCGGAGGCCCGCGGCCTGAACGTGGACCAGCCGCGCAACCTGGCTAAGTCCGTGACGGTGGAGTAGGGTTTGCCGCGCTTTCCTGGCGTCGGGCTCGGGCGGTTTCGTCTGGGCCCGGCGCCGTTCTTGTGCCGGTTTCGCGGATCGTCTAGCAGCGCATAGAGGAGTGCTAGACGATCATTTGTTGGGCGCGGCGTTTGCCCAGGTGATGTTGGAAATAGTTGTCGTTAGCAGCGTGATCGTATAGCAGCGGTAGCGAGCCGCTAGACGATCCGGGCCTCAGTGGGATTCGGGAGACCACGCCGCGCCGGGGTGCGCGCGGCGGAACTCCATCATCCGGTGGAAGACCTCAGCTGCGCCTGCTCTTTGGCCCTGCGTCTCGCTGAGCGCGCCACTGCCGTCGGGGAGATCTGTCGGGGCGAACACGCCAGGGCGCAGTACTTGAGCGAGAAAAGAGGGATCGGCAGTTGCAGCGCCGACGTATCGGGCAGCGTGTGCCTGGGTGGCGTCGATACGCGTCCAGTCCACCGCCCAACCTGCAGCGCGCAGCATCTGATCGAAGAAGTACCGCTGTGTGCGGGAGTTGCCGTCGCGGAACGGGTGCACGATTGTGAGCTCGCTCCAGTGATCTGCGACGGTCCGCACCGCAGACTCGATTTCTGACGACGAAGGCGGCAACTTCGCGATGCGGCTCATGACCCGGTCAAGCTCAGTGTCGACGTACTGCGCCCGGCACATGGCCATTCCCATTGCGCCGACCTCCTCGGTGCGGATCTCGCCGGCCCACGGGTAGATGTCTTGCATCAGGTAGTGGTGGGTGCGCAGGAGTGATTCGCGGGTGAACTCGGTGAGGGGAGGGCCGAGCTCGAGCTCACCCAACCGTTGCGTAGCAAGGCTCCCAGCGATGCGTTCTAGCTGCGCGGGATCTGAAATCCCAAACAGGTTATCGGGTGCTTCCCGGCTCTGTCGGGCCACGATGCTTAGGCCACGCCGGCGATACGTCGGCGCAGTTCGTGTGCGCGTGGCGAATCGCCCAGCCCCTCGCGCTCCAAGACAAGCAATACTGCCTCGTCGGCGGAGACCTCGCTACGGAATTGCCGTCTTAGCAGCGCTTCGTCCTCGGCTGATAGGGGTTGCCCCGCCATGACCATGGAGGCGTTCACGGCGGCAACCTTTTGGTCTTCACTGCGCAGGTCGGTCATGGTGCAGCATTTTACCTGTTCAGGAGTAGAAGCGGAACCCTGCGGATCTGCTAGTTCCGCTTTGGACGGCACTAGCAGATCAACTGTCCAAGTTTTCGTTTGCGCAGGTGATGTTGAAAGGCGTTGTCGGTAAGAGCGTGATCTGCTAGTTACCTGGAAGAGGGCGGGGCGGGGAACTAGCAGATCCGTGTGCCGGGGGGGGTGAGAAGCCGGCGCCGGGGGTGAGAAGACGGTACCAGACAGGAACTCGGCGCAGACCAGACAGACCAGCGCGGCCCCGCGCCTACGCCAGCTCGTGCAGGTACGGCGTGTCGGCGCCGGTGCGGGAAACAGTGATGGCGGCGGCGCGGGCGGCGAAGTCCAGGATCTCGCGCCACTCGCCTTCGCCCAGCGCCAAGAGTGCGGAACGGTCGAGGCCGCGGGCGTCGAACTGGTGCACCAGCGCGGCCATGATGGTGTCGCCGGCTCCGATGGTGTCTGCGACCTCCACGGCGGGGGCTTGCACTTCGCAAACACCGAACGGTGCGCGGACGCGGATGCCGTTGCCACCGAGGGTGGTCACCACGATGGGCACGCCCGACGTGTCGCCGAGGAACTCGACTTCCTCGTCCGAAAGCTTCAGCACCGTGACCGATTCCAAAAGCCCGCGCAGGAACAGGCGGTGCTTCTCGGAGGAAAACGCGGGCCGCAGGTTGGGGTCCAGGCACACGATCGCGCCGTTGTCGGCGCTGACTCGCGCGGCTTCGGCGTAGCGCAGCGAGCCGGGTTCCAGGGCCAGGGACAACGTGCCGAACACGGCGTAGCCGTCCTCGACCGGCACCGGTTCGGCGAGCCGGTCCGCGGTGCCGTTGACGTAGAAGGTGTAGGAGGCGGAGCCGTCGTCACGCAATGCGGTCACTGCGAGGGTGGTGGGCTCCTCACCGCTGGGGCACTTCGAGAGGTCGACGTGAGCGTCGAGAAGAGATTGCCGCAGCGCCGCGCCGTACGAGTCGGAGGAGAGACGCGACTGGAACGCCACTGAAGACCCCAAGCGCCCCAACGCGCGGGCCACGTTGAACGGGCCGCCGCCGAGCGCCGGGGTGAGCGGCGCGAGCGGGCCGGGGGTAGCAGGCACGAGGTCGACCAGAGCTTCGCCGTACACGGTGATCATGCGTCATAGAATAAACACATGTCGTACCGGCCGAAACACCACCTCACCGCGCCTCAGGGCAGGCTCAACGACCCGAACGGGATGATGTTGCTCGGCGACGAGCTACATGTGTTCTACCAGCACGACCCGTCCTTCCCCGCCCAGCCCAAGCGCACCGGCTGGGGGCATGCGGTGACCACGCTGGGCTCGGGGGTGTGGCGGCACTTCCCGGACGCGCTCTACCCGGGCGTGTCGTACGACGAAAACGGCTGCTACTCCGGCTCGGGCGTGGTGCACGACGGCCAGATCCGCCTGTTTTACACCGGCAACGTCAAGCGCGACGGGAAACGGTTGACCAGCCAGAACATCGTCGACGTGGGCGACATCGAAGGCCCCATGGGCGGGACCTACCGCCGCCGCGACGACAACCCCGCGATCGAAGGCCCGGCGGACGGCTACACCGCGCACTACCGCGACCCGCACGTCACCCAGGCGCCGGACGGTACGTGGCGGATGGTGCTTGGCGCCCAGCGCGACAACGGCACAGGTGCGGCTGTGCTCTACACCTCGGACGACTTGGACACGTGGCAGTTCGCCGGCGAGATCGAGTTCGCGGGCCTGAACTACAACGTCGCCTCGGCCTACATGTGGGAGTGCCCGAACCTGCTGCGGATGCGCGATCAGGCCACGGGCGTGATGCGCGACGTGTTCGTGTTTTGCCCGCAGTTTCCGGATTCGGACGAGTGCGGGTACGTCGTCGGCAAGCTTGAAGGCCTGCGGTTCGAGGTCGAGCGGGACTTCACCCCGCTGGATTACGGCTCGGAGTTCTACGCGCCGCAGCTCATCAGCGACAACAACGGCGGCGCGCTCATGCTCGGCTGGATGGGGCTGCCCGCGCGCGACGACACCCCCACCTTCCACGCGGAGGGGTGGGTGCATCAGCTCACGCTGGTCAGGGAGCTTTCGCTTATCGACGGCCACCTGGCCACCGCCCTGCAGATCCCGGACGCCCACGACATGCTCGTCGAGCGGGTGGCGCTGGGGGACGCCCCCTGGGCGGCGGACCTCGTCGCCGAGGGGGAGCACACGTGCGCCACAGTGACCTGGCGGCCGGACGGAAAAGGGCGCGGCACCGTGTTGGTTGACGTGGGCGGGCGTATCCGGTGGGCCGAGTGCGCCGCAGGTGAGCTGGTGCTTACCGCGGACGGCGCGGCGGTGGAGTGTACCGCGGGCGACGGGGAAGTCGCGTTTTCTTTTGCCGTCTTTGCTCCCGGTGGGGCGCAGTGGTCGGCGCTGACACCTCAGTAGAAAGGAACAACTGTGCAACATAAGGACGTGGCCAGCCGAGTGCTGGCCGCCGTGGGCGGCGAGGACAACATCGTCGGCGCGGCGCACTGCGCCACGCGTCTGCGGATGGTGCTGAAGGATTCAACGCTTGCGGACACGGCCGCGCTGGAGAACGACCCCGACCTCAAGGGCGTGTTCGAAACCGGCGGGATGTACCAGATCATTGTCGGCCCTGGTGACGTGGACAGGGTGTTTGCGGCGATGGACGGGATGACGTCGAGAAGCATTGCGGTCTCCACCGAGGAGCTGAAAAGCGTGGCGGCGAACCAGGGCAGCTGGTTCACCCGCTCTATCAAGGTGTTCTCCGACATCTTTGTGCCGCTGATTCCGATCCTGGTCGGCGGCGGCCTGCTCATGGCGCTGAACAACGTGCTCACCGCCGAAGGGCTGTTCGGCGACGATTCCCTGGTGGGGATGTTCCCGCAGATCCAGGGGCTGACGGAGATCATCAACGTGCTGTCGTCCGCGCCGTTCGCCTTCTTGCCGGTGTTGGTGGGCTTTTCCGCGACGAAGCGCTTCGGCGGCAACGAGTACTTGGGCGCCGGCATGGGCATGGCAATGGTGCACCCGGCGCTGGTCAACGGCTACGACGTGGCCACGTCCATGGCGGAAGGCACCATGCCGTACTGGGACTTGTTCGGCTTCCCGGTGGCGCAGGGCGGCTACCAAGGAGCGGTGCTTCCGGTGCTGGCTGTCGCGTGGATTTTGGCCACGATTGAGAAGTGGTTCCACCGGCGCCTGAAGGGCACCGCGGACTTCTTGATCACGCCGCTGGCCACGCTTTTGATCACCGGGTTTATCACGTTCATCGCGGTCGGCCCGTTCGTACGCTGGCTCGGTGACCTGCTCATTCACGGCCTGGCCAGCCTGTACGACCTCGGCGGCCCGGTGGGCGGGTTCCTGTTTGGCCTGGTGTACTCGCCGATCGTGATCACGGGCCTGCACCAGTCCTTCCCGCCGATTGAGCTGGAGCTGTTCAACCAGGGCGGCTCGTTTATCTTCCCCACGGCATCCATGGCCAACATCGCGCAGGGCGCGGTGGCGCTGGCCGTGTACTTCCTGGCGCGCAACGCCAAGCTCAAGGGTCTGGCTGGGTCCTCGGGTGTCTCGGCGGTCTTCGGCATCACCGAGCCGGCGATCTTCGGCGTGAACCTGCGTCTGCGCTGGCCGTTCTACATCGGCATGGGCGCAGCGGCGATTGGTGCGATGCTGATCGCGCTTTTCGACGTCAAGGCCACCGCCCTCGGCGCCGCCGGTTTCATCGGCGTGGTGTCTATGCGCCCGGGCGATATGCCGACGTTCCTGGCGCTTGCTGCCGTCACGTTCGTCATCGCGTTCGCGGCAGCCTACGGCTACGGCCGCTACCTGGTGGGCAAGCAGGGGACCATCGACCCGGACGCCCCGGAGGATTCGCGCGCCGACGCCGCCGCGGCGGCCACGCTGCGCGAGGCATCCGCGGACGCGCTGCCTGTCGCGGCTCCGCTGACCGGCGAGGCACTGCCGCTTGCGGACGTCTCCGACCCGATGTTCGCCCAGGCCAAACTCGGCGAGGGCGTGGCAATCCGCCCGACGGTGGGGGAGCTGCGCTCGCCCCTCGACGGCAAAGTGGTGGTCACCTTCCCGTCCGCCCACGCCTACGCGGTGCGCGGCACCGGCTCCGACGGCAAGCCCGTGGACGTGCTGATGCACATCGGCTTCGACACCGTCAACCTCAAGGGCGAGCACTTCACCCCGCAGGTGAAGAAGGGCGACGAGGTGCGCGCGGGCGACCTGTTGGCCACCTTCGATATCGAGGGCATCGAGGCCGCCGGCTATGAGGTAACCACCCCGGTAGTGGTGTCCAACACGAAGAAGGTCGGCGAGGTCCTGCCGGGCCTGTTGCTGCCCGGCAGCGTCAGCACTGGTGAGAGGCTGTTCTCCGTGGAGCCGAAGCCAGCTGCGGTCGAGGCTCAGACGCCGCCGGCCAGCCGGTAGAGACGGTGGAAGTGGTGCACCGGCCCGTGGCCGCGCCCGACGTGTAGCTCGTCGGCGTGGGCGATGGCCTCGTGGAGCCACTCGCTGGCCCAGGTGGCGGCGGCGTTAGCGTCGGTGAGCACCATGCGCGTGGCCAGCGCCGCCGAGAGCGAGCACCCGGTGCCGTGGGTGTTGTTAGTCTCCACGCGCGGCACCTCAACGACGTGGGCGTCGCCTTCGGGGGTGACTAGCGCGTTGGAGGCGCGGTCGCCTCTGAGGTGGCCGCCTTTGACCAGCACGTTGACGTCCGCGTCGTTTGCGTAGGCGCGTCCCAGGGCCACCGCCTCTTCGAACGATTCCGGCTCGGGCTGGCCGCAGAGCACCGCCAGCTCTGGCAGGTTCGGGGTGACCACGGTGGCGTGGTCGCGGACCAGCTGACGCAGGGCGTCCTCCGCGTCGGCGGACAGCAGGCGGTCGCCGGAGGTGGCCACCATCACCGGGTCCACCACCACGACCGGCACGGGGTGGGCGGCGAGGTAGTCGGCCACGGTGCGGGTGGTTTCGGCGTCGCCGAGCATGCCGATCTTCACGGCGTCGACTGCGACGTCGTCGAACACCGCGTCGAGCTGCGCGCGCAGAAACGACTGCGGAGGAGTGTGGATCTCGCGCACACCCTGGGTGTTTTGGGCCACCAGCGCGGTGGTCACGCACATACCGTAGCCGCCGGCGGCCGCGATGGACTTCAGGTCGGCCTGGATGCCGGCACCGCCGGTGGGGTCGGTGCCGGCGATGGACAGAACTCTGGGAATTTGTGCCATGCCCGCCGACCGTACCGGGAAACTAGCCTGCGGCCACGGCGATGCGCTCTGCGAAGCGGGAGTAGTCCTCCCGGATAGCCAACAGTGGATCCACCACCGCGGTCTGGGAGACCTCGGCGACCTGCTTCTGCACCGCCGAGCGGGTGCGCCGCTTCACACCGGAGCCGAGCATCCCGCCGAACACCGAGGAGACCAGGCCGATGACTAGGCCGGTGAGCAGCCCCGCCATGATCAGCAGCGTCGGGATGGGCCAGCCCTCCACGTCGGGGACGAGGTCGCCGCCGAGCAGGGGAGTGAGCACGCCCGGCACGAACGCGACCAGCAGGTACCACAGCACGCCCACCAGGGCGGCCAGCAGCGCCAACCACTGGATTACGGTGAGCAGCGACCAGCCTTTGGACGGCTCCGCGGGCAGCGTGGTGCGGGCCACGGCGCGGTCCAGCTCCGCGGGCAGGCCAGCGGAGACTTCCTCGGCGCGGTCGGCCACGGCGGCGGACCACTCGTGCGGCAGCCCGTCGGTGACCGCCCCCGCGTAGTCGCGCACGCCCCGGTTGGCCACGGCCTTGGACGCGGCGTCGAGCTCCGGCATGGAGCTGCGGTGCACCCCGATCTCGTCGGATGCTTCGCGCAGCCCCAGCCGGCGCAGCGGGTCGGGTTTGAAGCGGGTGATCCAGGAGGTCAGCAGCCACCCGGTGCGCTCGCGCAGCCGTTTGCGGTAGGCCGCGGCGGTGGTCTCGGCGATGCGGTCCGCGCCGGCGGCCTGCGCGAGCACTGCGTCCAAGTCGCGTTTCGCATTCTTTGCGACGCCTCCGGCACCCCTCACCCCGGCATACCCCTCGGCTACAGAGCGGATGTCCGCCTCGATGCGTGCGGTCTGCGCAGTGTGCGCCTTGGCCACTTTCGCGATCGCGGCGCGCAGGTCGTCGATACCGGCGCCGGTCAGGGTGGAGGTGGGGACGACCTGGACGTTGGTGAGGCCGTCGTCACGCAACAGCCCCGCGTACGAGTCCGCGACGGTGCCGACATCGCCCGCGGCGAGCAGGTCGGCCTTGTTCAGCACCGCCAACGTCACGGCCGAGTGGTTTGCGTGCGGGCGGATGAACTGGTCGTGGATGACGGAATCCGCGTACTTCTCCGGGTCGGAGACCCACACCAGCACGTCCACCTGGCCGGCAAGGCGCTCGGCGATGGCGCGGTTGGATGCCTCCACCGAATCGAAATCGGGCAAGTCCAGCAGGATCAGCGGGCCAGCGCCGCGGGCGAACTCGCCTTCACGTGCGCGGCGGTCCTCCACACCCAGCCAGTCCAGCAGCTCCTCGGAGCCGTCCGGCTCCCAGATCGCAGCCAGCGGCGAAGAGGTGGTGGGGCGGCGCGCGGCGGCCTTGCCCAGGTCCTCGCCAACCACAGCGTTGAACAGGGAGGTCTTGCCGGAACCGGTCGCGCCGAAAAAGCCCACCACGGTGTGGTCGCCGGACAGCGCGCGGCGTTCCGCGCCCGCCTTCGCCACGCGCTCAAGGCCCTCGCGGTTGCGCGGCGAGAGGTACGGCGCGCCAATCTGCGCGGCCTGTTCAAGCGCCTCCAGCCGCTCGGTCAGGCCAGCTTTCTTCCTAAACATTGCCGTCCCCCTTGCCAAAGTTGCCGCGCAGCTGGTCAAACAGCCCGCGCAGCGTGCCGCGCTCGAAGCTGTCCTCCACATCCTCCTGCTTAGCGGGAAGCTGCGGGGCGCTGTGCCTATCGACGAGCCCAAGGAGCCTCACGTCCACAGCACGCTTCGCCTCCGCGGAAGCCTCCCGCATCTGCTCTGCGGTCGCGCCCTCGAGCAGCGGGTCCGTCAATACGTGGTAGCGGTCGCGCTCTGCGGCGAAGAGTTCGCCCAGGCGCTGGTTCAGGTCCTCGCGGGCCTGGACGACCATGCGGCGTACCGTGTCCTCGCCGAAGATCGTCTCAAGCAGCCTCTGGCCCAGCACGGCGGAGCCGCCCGCGATGGCCACCTCCCCGCCGGTAATGCCCGCAGTGGAGGCGAAAACCACAAGCATCAGCGCCACGGTGACCACGTTCAGGCCGAACGACATGATGCGGGCGCGCTGGCGCTTGTCGCCCGCGGTGTCCTGGATATGCTGCACCATGTCCTTTTGCCAGTCGCGCACCAGCTGCGCGGCCTTGTCGGAGATATCGGCGCTGGCGCGGGCGAGCGCCGGATCCGCCTCCGCGCGCAGCTCAGGGGCCACCGAACCGGTGTGGGACCACGCGCGCGACGCGGCGGTCTCGGCGGCATCCACAATCACGGCGTGCAGGCCGGACTCGATCTCGGTTTCCACCTCGCGAAGCGGCGCGGGCTGGCCGGTGAAAAAGCTGCCCACCTTGTCCACGGCACTGGAGAACCAGCGCTCGAAACCGCGGAACACGTCGGAGGTGCCGATGACGTCCTGCCAGCGGTCCATCACCTCCGAGCGCAGCAGCTTGCCGTCGGAAGTGGCGTCGATGACGTGCCGGTTCGCGGCGGTGTAGAACTCGTGGATCGACTCGTCCAACTGGTTGGCAAAGTTCTCCTGGCGCTCACGGCGGCCCACCAGGGCGTCCACGCGGGTCAGGACAGATTCCACGGCTCCCGCGACGGTCTTGCCGGCCACGTCGCGCCGGGCTGCGGTGTCGTCCGCGAGCGTGGTCAGGTACTCGCGAAGCGGCGCGACCAGCTCCTCGCCCAGGAACTCACCGGCCTGGTCGCCGCCCAGGTCCGCCACGAACGGGACGGTAAACACGGTGGCGTTGGACAGCCCGGCGTCGTTCATCATGCGGCGCAGGTCGTCCGGCACCGTTTCTGCGGCCTTCTCGTCGAGGCGGTTGAGCACCACCACCACCTCGATGCCGCGGCCGGCGGCGTCGTTGAGGAAGTTCCACACCAGCTGGTCCGCGTAGCGCGCTGGGGTGGTGACGAAGATCCACAGGTCCGCGGCGGCGAGGAGCTGGGACGCCAGGGCCCGGTTCTGGTCGTCGATGGAATCGAAATCGGGGGCGTCGAGAAGCGCCAAGCCCTCTGGAATCCGGGGCGTGTCCACGACACGCAGGGTGGTGGAGCGCTCATCGCCCGCGCCGTGGGAGCGGGCGAGGCCGGGCAGCACCTGCGGGGAGTTGAACCAGTCCGCGTCGCCCGGGTTGGCCACCAGCACCGGCTGGCGGGGGGTGGGGCGGATCACGCCCGGGTTGGACACCCGCTCGCGCAGAAGCGCGTTGACAAGAGTGGATTTGCCGGAGCCGGTGGAGCCGCCGATGACGGCGAGCAGGGGCGCGTCGAGATTGGCCAGGCGCGGCAGCACATAGTCGTCGAGTTGGTTGACTACGGCGCGGGCTTCGGAGGCGACGCCGACAGGCAACGCTGTGTCTGCCACCGCATCGCGCACGCCGCGCACGGCCTGAAGGACATCTGGGGCCGAGTGGGAAACAGGTGTATTCACCTGTCCCATTCTGGCAGACGGTGGGGGACTAGTCCTTGTAGTCCGTCTTGGTCAGGTTGAGCCAGCCGTAGAGCCCGCCCATGATGAAGCCGCCGCCGACGAAGTTGCCCAGCCACACGACAACCCAGTTGCGGATGACGTTCCAGTTGGTGAAGCCCTCGATCGTCTCCGGGCCGAGCGTGAAACCGCCCAGGCTGGTGAGGATGAAGTTCGCGATGGAGTGCTCGTAGCTCATGGTGGCAAACGACGGGATGATCAGGATGACACCCCACAGCTTCGCGCTGAAGTCCTTGCCGGCCTGGGTGGCCAGCATGAAGGCGATGTTCACAACGACGTTGGCCAGGATGGCCTCGACAAACAGCGTCGCACTCGACTTCTGCAGCTTGGCCACGAGCAAGTCGTGGAGGAATCCGTCCACCTCGACCATCTGGCCCATGGTGGTCCGGGAAATCAACCATGAAATCGCCACTGCACCAATGAGGTTGAAGACGGTGACGAACAGGACTAGCAACAGGCCCTTGACCACCGTGTTCTTCTTATGCAGTGCACCGTAGGTCATGAACATCATGTCGCCTGTGGCAAGTTCGCCTTGCAGCACGATGATGATGTACAGCGTGGAGGCGAAGATGGCGCCGAACGCGTACTTGCCCCAGCCCGGGGCGTAGCCGTCCAGCAGTTGGGCAGTGGAGGCGGCGAACGCCGTCATGATGCCCAGGTACACGCCCGCCAGAACTGCACGGGTGGCAAACCGGGCGGGCTCTTGGGTAAAGAGGTCAACCTTGTTCTTGATCGCCGTAGGGGCGGCTTCGTAAAAACTCACGGGTTCTAACGTACAAGAGGTCATACCTTATGGCGAAACATTGCTGTGTTGCTGAAAGGGCCGTGACCTGGGTTGATGGTAAATTCGCGGCGTGATGTGGCTAGATTCACAGACGCAAGTCAATTTCTAGGGGTGTTGTTCGGGTAGGGGGCGGGTGACGGGTGGGCCGCGTCTCGGGTGTGGCCGGTCGCGCAGTGAAAGAAAATCCTCGTTTGCGACACACGTCGCAAAATCTGGCGGTAACGTCATCGACGCAAGGTCGTCTTTTATGGAGGCCAGCGCCCACTGTTTTCCGTGACTTTTTGGAGATTGCAATGAAACTTCGCCGTCTTGTTGCCGCAGCGGCTGTCGCTTCTACCGTCGTTGTCGCTGCGCCGGCAGCATCCGCACAGCCCGCGCCGGAACCGCTGAACCGCGTTCTGTACGAAATCTACAAGGTTGGTGGCTGGGAGGCTCAGAACATCATCCTCGTGCCGGCAGCGTTGTCTTCCCTGAACATCATCGTCGGCATCATCCAGTCCATCGTCGCCGCCGCAAAGTAAAACACGCGACTCGAAAAGTCCCTGAAAGGAATAAGTGAACATGAAGTTCCGTCGTATCGCCGCTGTTGCTCTCGCGGCTGCTGTTGTAACCGGCGCCAACGCCCCCGTCGCAGAGGCGGCCACCTATCCGGAGCCGCTGAACCAGGTCATCAACGAGATGCGCGCCTACGGTGGCCCGCAGGCTCCGAACCTGCTGCTGGTCCCGGCTGCCCTGTCTTCGGTCGGTTGGATCCTCAGCATCCTGTCGCTCGCTGGCGTGCTTGGCGTCGGTGCCGCCACCGCAAGCTCTGTCTAAAACTGTAAGGCGAGCTATTCGTCCCGCCCCCCGCCCGTCGGGGAGCGGGCGTTTTGCTTTCTTGGGTGAGATTTGGGGAATCGGCCCAGCTCGTGGTTGAATACTCCAGTTGTCTACTGCTGGTCGGGTGCGACGCGCGTTTCCGAGCTGAGCATCCGAGACCCTTCGACCACGTGATGGTTCGTCGATAAGCAATAGGCACCGAAAGCATTGACCACGTGCGTGCAGGACGGAAATCTGGCGCACATTGATCCAGGTCAGGAGACCAACTGTGATTCAGAAAGAATCGCGTCTGAAGGTCGCCGACAACACTGGTGCACGCGAAATTCTGTGCATCAACGTTCTCGGCGGTTCTGTTCGACGCTTCGCCGGCATCGGCGACACGATTGTCGCCACCGTGAAGGAAGCTGCCCCGGGCGGCAACGTCAAGGAGGGTGAGGTCGTCAAGGCTGTCATCGTCCGCGCGAAGAAGGAAACCCGTCGTCCGGACGGCTCCTACATCTCCTTCGACGAGAACGCTGCCGTCATCATCAAGAACGACACCGAGCCGCGCGGCACCCGCATCTTCGGCCCGGTCGCTCGTGAGCTGCGCGACAAGCGCTTCATGAAGATCGTGTCTCTCGCACCGGAGGTGATCTAAGTATGAAGATCAAGAAGGGCGATATGGTCCAGGTCATCGCCGGCAAGGACAAGGGCGCTCAGGGCCGCGTCATCGAGGCGTACCCGCAGCGTGACAAGGTCCTGGTCGAGGGCGTGAACCGCATCAAGAAGCACGTCGCAAACTCCTACACCGAGCGCGGCGCCGAGTCCGGCGGCATTGTCACCCAGGAAGCCCCGATCCACGTGTCCAACGTGATGATCCTGGATTCCGACGGTAAGCCGACCCGCGTCGGCTTCCGCTTCGACGAGGACGGCAAGAAGATCCGCGTAGCCAAGTCGAACGGGAAGGACATCTAATGACTGAGAGCATTCAGAACTACACCCCCCGCCTGAAGACGCGTTACCAGGACGAGATCCGCACCAAGCTCAACGACGAGTTCTCCTACGACAACGTCATGCAGATCCCGGGCCTGACCAAGATCGTCGTGAACATGGGTGTGGGCGACGCCGCCCGCGACTCCAAGGTCATCAACGGTGCGCTCGAGGACCTCACCGCGATCACCGGCCAGAAGCCGCAGCTGCGTCGCGCGAAGAAGTCCATCGCTAACTTCAAGCTCCGCGAAGGCATGCCGATCGGCGCGAAGGTCACCCTCCGCGGCGACCGCATGTGGGAGTTCCTGGACCGCCTGCTGACCGTCGCCCTGCCGCGTATCCGCGACTTCCGAGGCCTGAACGACAAGCAGTTCGACGGCAACGGCAACTACACCTTCGGCCTGTCCGAGCAGACCATGTTCTACGAGATCGACATCGACAAGATCGATCGCGTCCGTGGCATGGACATCACGCTCGTTACCACTGCCACGAACGACGACGAGGGTCGCGCCCTGCTGACGCACCTCGGCTTCCCGTTCGCTGACAAGGACGGCAAGATGAAGCGCGCGTAAGTTTGCGCTTGCTTGACGCCCCCGGTTCTTTCTAGACCGGGGGCGTTTTGCGTGTGTGGGGTTGGGCGCCTCGGGCGTCTTGCTAACCGTAGATTTCGAACGGAAGACTTCGAAAACGGTGCTAAATCGGGTCGTTTTCGAAGTCCTCCGTTCGAAAACCAAGCGCTAGGGTGTGCGTGTACCCCGCCACACGTGCTTTCAGTTGCCGGAGTCGGGCGGGAACGCCAAATCGAGCAGCTCTATGTCGGTGAGGGTTTCCGGGTTGTGCCACAGGACAGCTTCAATCCGGCCGTCGTGGTTGTAAAGGGTGACCCAGTGCTCGTAGAGGACGATTCCTGCACGCCCGTCGTCGGCCCAGGGGATGCCGAGGTCGTCGAGTTTCTCAGTGAACCTCGACACCGGGATGTGGAACGGGATGCCCAGGAAACTGGCGTTGTTCTGCGGGCTGATCTCGAGCTCGGTCACCACCCCGTCCTTCTCTGTGGCCGTGGCCGCGAACGCTTGTCCGTCCAGGCTCAGGGTCGCCTGATACCCGTTTCCGAGGAATTCGTCCCAGTTCATGCGGTCGATGATGGGGGTCGGCTCAGGATTGCCCATCGCGTCCAGCACATCCTCGAACCTCAACGGGCAGTCCATGGTGAAATCGACGAGCGGCTCGTAATCTGCGCGGTCCTCGGCCGGTTTGGTGGGGGAGGTGGTGCGTGCGGCTGCCGCAGCGGCTTCGGCTTGCACGTTTGCGTCGTAGATCTTCCGCACTGTCTCAACGGGGCCAACAATCGACACCACTCCAGGCTCGTAGGCGACGGTGACGCCCTGCTCATCGACGCCCGCGCGTTCGATCATGCGCGCGCCTATCGACGGCCCGTCCTCCGCGAGCACCGGTGGGAGGAAGTCATCGAAGACGAACACGTTGCCCACGTCGTCGATCTCGGTGAAGTGGAGCGTTTCGCCGGTGACCCGGCTGCGTGCGGCGGCGAGCGAGCGGATGAAGTGGAGGTAGTCGTCCTTGTTGGGCGACAGTGCGACTCCTAACTGTTCCCAGTATTTCACCCTGTTCGATGTGAGGTCCGCGATGGCATCCAACGCGTTCATGGCGATGTCATCGACCGGGTCTGGGGCGTCGGGCCATGCACCATCAACCGCGTTGTCGAGTTGGTCGTAGCAGGTGTCCATCCGGGCACGTGCGTCGTCGTGAAGCGAAAAGTCCCTCGTTGCTTCATCGAACTCGATGCTGTTGATGATGGCGGTGACCTCCGGCCACCTCGCTGTGCAGGGCCGGGCGTAACCGTGGAGGAATACTTTCGCGGTTTGCAGGGCGCCGAGCGCTGAGGCGGTTGTGGATCCGGCGTGTTGGAGTGCTTCGTCGTAGAACATCGGACGTTGACCTCCTCGTGTGAATGGAAGCTTTCTGTTTCTTCGCACATGCGAGTTATTATGCGCTTCGTAATTTATGCAGGCGAGACGGCAGGAAGCGTCCATGTCATTCTTCTCCCGGGGTGCGATTATCGCACCCAAGGAATTTAACCGCTGGCTCATCGTCCCGGCAGCGTTGGCGATCCATCTCTCCATCGGGCAGGTGTACGGGTTCTCTGTGTTTAAGAAGGCGATGATGGAGCACTTCGGGGTGGGGGAAGTTGCCGTGGGGTGGATCTTCTCGCTGGCTATCGGGATGCTGGGCACCTCGTCTGCGCTGTTCGGCTCGTGGGTGGAAAAGGTCGGCCCGCGCGCGTCAATGTCTGTGGCAGGCGTGCTGTGGGTGGTCGGTTTCCTGGTGGCCACGCTGGGCATCAGCACCGGCAACCTCTGGCTGGTGTACTTCGGCTACGGGTTCATCGGCGGCATTGGCCTGGGCATCGGCTACATCTCTCCCGTGTCCACGCTTATGAAGTGGTTCCCGGACCGGCCGGGCCTGGCCACCGGGCTTGCGATCATGGGCTTTGGCGGCGGCGCGCTCATCGCGTCGCCGGCGTCGAATCGGCTGATGGAGGCGTTCGGCGGCGGGGCCGAGCTCGCGGACCGTGCCGCGGGTCTCGAACCGACGTTCATCACCCTTGCGGTGGTGTATCTGTTGGTCATCGCCATGGGTGCGTACTGCATCCGGCTGCCGCACCCGGACTGGACCCCGTCGGGCGCGCCGAAGACCAAGGTGAAACCGGCGAAGGTCGCCATCGTCGGAGCCAACGTCAGCGCAAACAACGCGATTCGCACACCACAGTTCTGGTGCCTGTGGGTGATCCTGTTCTGCAACATCACCGCCGGCATCGGCATCCTGGAAAACGCCGCGCCGATGGTGCAGGACTACTACCCGGCGCTGAGTGCTGCGGCCGCCGCCGGCTTCGTCGGGTTGCTGTCGCTGGCCAACATGGGCGGTCGCTTCATCTGGTCGTCCGCCTCCGACGTGATCGGCCGGAAGAACATCTACATGGTCTACCTGGGCGTTGGCTTGATCTTCTACTTCGTGGTGGCGTCCGCCGGCCACACCAGTCTGGCGCTGTTCGTTGTCAGCACCCTGATCCTGCTCACCTTCTACGGCGGCGGGTTCGCCACCATCCCGGCGTACCTGCGCGACCTGTTCGGGGTCTACCAGGTCGGCGCGATCCACGGCCGGTTGCTCACCGCCTGGTCCGCGGCGGGCGTGGCGGGCCCGCTGATCATCAACATGGTGGTGGAGCGCCAGGCCAGCCGCGGCAACTCCGGTCCGGAGCTGTACCAGCTCTCGCTGTACATCATGTGTGTGCTGCTCGCGGTGGGGCTTGTGGCGAACGTGTTGGTCAGGCCTGTTGCGGAGAAGTGGTTCGAGGACCCGGAGAAAGTGGCCGCGAAGGTGGAGGCGGATCGTGCGTCGGCGAGAGAGTCCGCAACGACGGCGGCCAGCGGTAGAGCTGGATCCATCCACGCGCTGGTGGCGACCGTGCTCGCGCTAGTCATCGCGGCGCTGCTGGTCTACGGGCTGTGGGAGACTGCAGTGAAGGCCTCGCAGATGTTCGCCGGCTAAGCCCCCCTTAGGCCCCGGCGTAGACGCTGAAACGTTCGGCGCTCACCTCGCCGACGAGCACGGTGTTGGTGGCCCGGGCGAGTTCCACGGCCATCGACGTTACGCCGGCGGTGGTGGCCACCGCGCCGAATCCGGCTGCTGCGGCGGCGCGCACGCTTTCGAAGCCCACCTGCGCATCGGTGGCGAGGGTGAGGGTGGGGGACGGGAGGGCGTCGAGAAGCATGTGCCCCGCAAGCTTGTGCACGGCGTTCAAAGGATCGAGGTCCTGGCGCCCCGCATCGCCCGCGACGGCCGTGGGCAAGTCGCGCGTGCGGTGCTGCGACAACACCCCGGGAAGCGCGAAGATTGCGGACGGGTCGAGCTCCATGAACTCGTCGCGCACGTCGAGGTTGGCGGCGAGCTCGCGCACGCGTTGCTCCGCGGAGATGCCGCACGCGTCGCCGGGGATCGGGTCGATGAATTGCGGGGCCGAGGGTCGCGCGAGCTGGACATCCAGCAGGTTGTAGGTGTTTTCGCCGCCGATCGCGCCCTCGCAGTAGCGGGCGGTGACCACGTCTTCGACACGCGTGATCATCCCGCGCGCCAGCAGCAGGCCGTGGGCGAGTTCGATGTCGTGGCCCGGGGTGCGCATCAGCGTTGCGACGCTCACACCACCGGCCCGAATCTCCAACGGCTCTTCAACCGCGACCTGGCCCGCACGGGTGTCGCGGGTGCCGTCGGCGGAAATCTTGGTCACTGCGAAGCTGCGTTTGGTCCTGCTCACGGAAACCGATGGTATCGCCGGATTGTTAACTCGCGAACTTGCGGCGAATCTACGTGCGAAAACGCGGGTTATCCACAGGGGTGCGAACGCAAATTCCACAAGCCCGAAAACATCCGCCTTGACGCCCCGCTACAACTGCACCCACACATCCGAACACAGAAAGGGGTGGGTGCGTCCGATGCGTACCGAAGGCAAGATCAAACAACGACTGCAGAAACTGCTCAACCAGGCCCGCGACCGTGAGGGCACGCCGGAGGGCGACGCGTTCTACGCCAGGGCGTTCGAGCTCATGGCGGAGTACGGCTACGAACAACGCGACCTGGACACCGAGGACGGCGACGAGGTGGGTCAGCGCACCTACGAGTTCGCCGGCGCATACACCGAGATGCAGGCGAACCTGCTGCTGACCATCGCATTCGCGCTGCACTGCACCGGATTTTCGCAGCGCGTGTACAACTCCACGCGCATGAAAGACGCCGTCATCTTCGGCTGCGCGCGCCACCTGGAGCGGGTGGACATGCTCTACGCGATGCTATTGCCCGTGATGCTGGCGGATGCGCAAAAAGTGCGCGCGACCAGCTGGAGCGAATCAGCGGTGGTGCGCCGCCGCAACTTCATGTCCGGCTTCGCCGCCAGCATCGGCGCACGCCTCGCCGAAGCTGAAAAGACCGTGGAGGAATCGGACGGGGAGTATGGGCTCGTGCTTGTCGACGACTTCCAGAAAGCCACCGAAGCCCGCGACAATTTCGCCGCAGAGATGGGCTTCTTTTTAGGCAGTTTCTCGTCCAAGCGGTCCTTCGACGCGGATGCGTTCGACCAGGGCCACGAGGCGGGGCAGCGCTCCGACATTGGGCAGACGCGGGTGCGCTCGCTCCCGGCGCTGCCGTTCTAGCGGGGACTACTCGTCGTTCACGAGCCACGCCGCCGCGGCCACGATCATCGCCTCGGCCGCGCGGTCGAGCGTGGGCTGCAGGTCGGGCGCGAAGGTCGGGGAGTGGTTGCCGGGGGCGTTTTCCCAGTCCTTGAAGCCGCCCAAGCCCCAGTAGGTGTACGGCACGCCGAGCGCGTCCGGGATGATCGAGAAGTCCTCCGAGGCGGGGATCTGGTCCAAGTCCGTGGCATCGCTGCCGAAGTGGGCGTCGAATGCGCCGCGAACGCGGGAGGTGGTCTCCGGGTCGTTGTCCGTGAGCGGGTACTCGTCGTAGAAGGTGATCTCCGGCTCCCGCGGGCTGCCCGCTGCGGCGCACTCGCCCTCGACGATGCGGGTGATCGCGCTGCGCAGCGTGTCGCTGACCTCGCGGGTGTAGGCGCGAGTGTTGACCAGAAGTTTGGCGGTTTCCGGGATCACGTTCGCCTTCACGCCGGAGTGGATCGCGCCGACGGTGAGCACTGCGGTGTCTTTCGCCTGCACCTCGCGGGAGACCACCGTGTGCAGGCGGGTGACGATGTTGGAGGCGAGCAGGACCGGGTCCACGCCCTTTTCCGGCATGGAGCCGTGGGTGCCTTTGCCCCACACGGTGATCTGGGCGGAAAACGCCTGGGACATGAACGGCCCCGGGTGGGTGCCCACGACACCTGCGGGCAGCATCGGCAACACGTGCTGGCCCAGGTAGACGTCCGGCTTCGGCATTGCCTCGCGGATGCCGTTGGCCAGCATCACCCGCGATCCGGCGTACGCCTCCTCCGCGGGCTGGAACACGGCGACCAGGGTGCCGCGCCAGCAGTCGCGGTTGGCGGCGAACGCCTCCAGCGCGCCGAGCACGCCCATGATGTGGAAGTCGTGCCCGCAGGCGTGGGCGACGTGCTCCTCGCGGCCGCTGACAGCGTCCACCTGCGTGGCGGTGGAGGCGTAGGGCTTGCCGGAGCGCTCCTGCACCGGCAGGCCGTCGATGTCCGCGCGGATGGCTACCACCGGGCCGGGGCCGTTCTCCAATACGCACACGGTGCCGGTTTCGCCCACCTGCGTGTGTGGCAGCTGCAGCGCGTCCAGCCGCGAGCGGATCTTCGAGGACGTCTGCAGCTCCTGCAGCGACAACTCGGGATGCTGGTGGAACCAGACGTAAAGTTCCTCGCGGGCCTCGCGCGTGGCGGCCAGCGATTTAACAAGCTGTGCAAGGGCTGTATCCATGCAGGGCAGTCTATGGGGTTGTGAAAGTCCTGCGCCTCGGTGGGGCGGTGAACGTGGCCGTCGATAAGCGATTTGCTCATTGATGCAGGAAAGCGGTAAGTTACCCCCTCGGACTTGCGCGCCGACGATTCGGCCTGCGCAAGCCGAAGTACATTTGAACATCCAACTTTGTTGCAGGCCCCCCGCCAAGATGCGGACCGCGTGCAAGGGAGGCGGCGAGCGGCCCACGCTACTGAGTGTGGGCAGCGTGAGTAGCCCCCGACAGACCATGCGGAAAACGCGACCTCAAGCGCTCACGCGCGGCAGGTCACCCGGTGGATGGGAACCGCAACGAGAAAGGTAACGGTCACCACAATGACCATGACTGATCCGATCGCGGACATGCTGTCGCGCGTGCGCAACGCAGCAACTGCGCAGCACGACACCGTGTCTATGCCTTCGTCCAAGATCAAGGTGAACATCGCCGAGATCTTGAAGCAGGAAGGCTACATCGAAGACTACAAAGTTGAGGAAGAGAAGGTCGCCAAGTCGCTGACGCTCAACCTCAAGTACGGCCCGACCCGCGAGCCTTCTATCGCTGGTCTGCGCCGCGTGTCCAAGCCGGGCCTGCGCGTGTACGCGAAGTCCAACGACCTGCCTCAGGTGCTCGGTGGCTTGGGCGTGGCAATCATCTCCACGTCCCACGGCCTGCTCACCGACCGCCAGGCTCAAGAGAAGGGTGTAGGCGGGGAAGTCCTCGCTTACGTCTGGTAAAGGGGAGGTTGAAAGACTTATGTCTCGTGTAGGTAATGCACCCATCGCAATCCCGAACAACGTCGAGGTGAAGATCGACGGCCAGCACGTCGAGGTCAAGGGCCCGAAGGGCACCAAGGACCTGGATATGCCGGCACCGATCACCGCTTCCGTCGAGGACAACCAGATCCTGGTGGCTCGTCCGGACGACCACCGTGACAACCGCTCGCTGCATGGCCTGACCCGCTCCCTGATCAACAACATGGTCGTGGGCGTGACCGAGGGCTACAAGATCAACATGGAGATCTTCGGCGTCGGCTACCGCGTGCAGCAGAAGGGTAAGGACCTCGAGTTCTCCCTCGGCTACTCGCACCCGATCCTGATCGAGGCGCCGGAAGGCATCACGTTCTCCGTCGACGGCAACACCAAGTTGGCCATCGAAGGTTCCGATAAGCAGCAGGTTGGCCAGATTGCGGCAAACATCCGCCGTCTGCGTAAGGATGACCCGTACAAGGGTAAGGGCATCCGTTACGCCGGCGAGCAGGTCCGCCGCAAGGTCGGAAAGACGGGTAAGTAATCATGAGCAATACTGCAGAGAACACCAAGCGCACCCCGGTTGGCAAGGACATCTCGTCCCGCCGCCGCGAGGCACGCGCACGTCGCCACAACCGCATCCGCAAGACGCTGCGCGGCACCCCGGAGACCCCGCGTCTCGTTGTGCACCGCTCCTCGCGTCACATCCACGTCCAGGTCATCGACGACCTCGCAGGCCACACCCTGGTCTCCGCGTCGTCCATCGAGGCGGACGTGCGCAACCTGGAGGGCGATAAGAAGGACAAGGCTGCCAAGGTTGGCCAGCTCGTCGCTGAGCGCGCCAAGGCTGCAGGCATCGAAGCAATCGTCTTCGACCGCGGCGGCTACAAGTACCACGGCCGCGTCGCGGCTCTGGCTGAAGCAGCTCGTGAAGGTGGTCTGAAGTTCTAATGATCACCGCAAACATCACCATCAACGGAAGGATCGCGTAATGGCCGAACGTGAACGGCGTGACGGCGGGCGCTCCGCCGACAACCAGAAGAACAACGACCGCGGCAACCGTGGTGGCCGTGGCCGCCGCGACGACCGTCGCAACAACCAGAACGACGAGCGCGATAAGTACATCGAGCGCGTCATCACCATCAACCGTGTTGCCAAGACCGTCAAGGGCGGCCGCAACATGTCCTTCACCGCACTCGTCGTCGTCGGCGACGGTGAGGGCATGGTCGGCGTCGGCTACGGCAAGGCAAAGGAAGTTCCCGCCGCGATCCAGAAGGGCGCAGAGGAAGCTCGCAAGAACTTCTTCCGCGTCCCGATGATCGGCGGCACCATCCCGCACCCGGTTCAGGCAGAAGAGGCCGCAGGCATCGTCATGCTCCGCCCGGCTGCTCCGGGTACCGGTGTGATCGCCGGCGGCGCTGTCCGTCCGGTGCTCGAGTGCGCTGGTATTCAGGACATCCTGGCCAAGTCCCTTGGCTCGGACAACGCCCTGAACGTGGTCCAGGCAACCGTCGCAGGCCTGAAGCAGCTTGTCCGCCCCGAAGAGGTGGCTGCCAAGCGCGGCAAGTCCGTCGAGGAAGTTGCACCGGCTCGTATGCTGCGCGCACGCGCAGGACAGGAGGCCTAAGCACCATGGCACTGAAGATTACGCTGCACCACGGCAAGATCGGCGAGAAGCCGACCACCCGTAAGAACCTCGAGGCTCTCGGTCTGCGCAAGATCGGCCAGTCCGTCGTAAAGAAGGACAACGCTGCTACCCGCGGCCAGATCCTCAAGGTGCGCCACCTCGTCACCGTTGAAGAAGTTGCAGGGGAGTAGATACACCATGGCTGACATCATCAAGCTCCATGATCTGCGCCCGGCAGAGGGCGCAAACAAGGCCAAGACCCGCGTTGGTCGCGGTGAGGCCTCCAAGGGCAAGACCGCTGGTCGCGGCACCAAGGGCACCAAGGCTCGTAAGCAGGTTTCCGCTGCTTTTGAGGGTGGCCAGATGCCGCTGCACATGCGTCTGCCGAAGCTGAAGGGCTTCA
This sequence comes from Corynebacterium sp. HMSC034A01, assembly GCF_001838175.1. Lineage (NCBI taxonomy): Bacteria > Bacillati > Actinomycetota > Actinomycetes > Mycobacteriales > Corynebacteriaceae > Corynebacterium > Corynebacterium sp. HMSC034A01. Next base: position 60,086 of record NZ_KV835973.1, read on the forward strand.
AGAACCCGAACCGCGTCGAGTACCAGGTGGTCAACGTCGCGGATCTGGCAGAAGCCTTCCCGCAGGGTGGCGACATCGCCATCGCCGACATTGTTGCCAAGGGCCTCGTTCGCCCGAAGCAGCCGGTGAAGGTGCTGGCAGAGGGCGACATCAACGTCGCGCTCAACGTCACCGCGAACAAGTTCTCCAAGTCCGCTGAGGAGAAGATCAAGGCTGCTGGCGGCTCCGCCAACGTCGTTGAGTTCTCCAAGCGTGCGTAAGAGCACTTAGCTTTACGACGAACCCCCGCCCCGGACATTCCCGTCCCGGGCGGGGGTTTCGCCGTTGGTGGGGGAGCGCATCCTGACACATTACGGCGGCCGTTAGCGCCGAGCTGGGCCGATAGGGTCCGCCTGACAGATTCCGCTGAGAAGTGTCTGGGGCGTGGGGGATTTGTTCACTGGCGCGGTCGGTCCGAGTGAACAAATACCTAGTTGGGTGGGCAATGTGTTCATTCTGCCCAGGTCGGAGAAATCGACGGGCGGATCTGTTCACCGGCCGGTGAATCAATTTTGGCGGGGGAGCCGGCCCCTCCCGCCACCTCTGACACATCACGGCAGCCGTTTGTGCCGACCTGGGCCGATAGGGCCCGCCTGACGGATTCCGCCACGATGCGTCAGCAGGGACGCCTGGGAGGAGACTGGGAGTCGCGCCCGAACCCAACCTGAAATATCAACTTTCCAACGAGGGCTGTTAGTGTAGTGGGGTCAAAAGACCGCCCCGCCGGTTTTCGCGTGCCCGCGAAACCTGGGCGAGGAGTCGAATGTCCACTACCTCCCGTCCGTGGCGCGGCGGGGGCCAGGAGGCTTTGTGTCCGCTATTGCTCAGGCGTTTAAGGACCCGGATCTACGTAAGAAGATCCTGATCACCCTTGCGCTGATGTTTCTGTACCGCGTCGGCGCCCAGATCCCCACTCCGGGCGTGGACTACGCGCTGATCAACTCCCGTCTGGAGGAGATCTCCCAGGGCGACCAGGCGACGATGTTCTCCATCATCGGCCTGTTCTCCGGTGGCGCGCTGCTGCAGCTTTCCATCTTTGCCATCGGCATCATGCCGTACATTACGGCCTCGATTATCGTGCAGCTGCTCACCGTGGTGATCCCGAAGTTTGAGGAGCTGAAAAAGGAAGGCCAGTCCGGCCAGGCGAAGATGACGCAGTACACCCGCTACCTCACGGTGGCGCTGGCGCTGCTGCAGTCCGCCGGCATCGTGGCGCTGGCGGACCGCGAGCAGCTGCTCGGCCAGGGCATGCCGGTGCTGATCGAGGACCGCAACATTTGGACGCTTCTGATGATGATCATCGTCATGACCTCCGGTGCGGTGCTGATCATGTGGCTCGGTGAGATCATCACCGAGAAGGGCGTTGGCAACGGCATGTCGCTTCTCATCTTCGCCGGCATTGCCACCCAGATCCCGTCTGAGGGCGCGTTCATTCTCCAGCAGTCTGGCGCGGTCACCCTGACCCTCGTCGTGCTGGCGCTGATCGCGCTTGTCGTCGGCATCGTGTTCATCGAGCAGGGCCAGCGCCGCATCCCGGTGCAGTACGCCAAGCGCATGGTGGGCCGCCGCCAGTACGGCGGGTCCTCGACCTACCTGCCGCTGAAGGTGAACCAGGCCGGCGTGATCCCGGTGATCTTCGCGTCCTCGCTGATGTACGTGCCGGTGCTGATCACCCAGATCGTCACCATGAACAACCCGACTCCGCCGGACAACTGGTGGATGAACCACGTGATGGCGTGGCTGCAGAACCCGGGTTCCTGGCAGTACATCCTCACCTACGTGGTGATGATCATCTTCTTCTCCTACTTCTACGTCTCCATCCAGTACGACCCGGTGGACCAGGCGGAGAACATGAAGAAGTACGGCGGCTTCATCCCGGGCATCCGTCCGGGCCGTCCGACCGCGGAGTATCTGGCGTTTGTGATGAACCGTCTGCTGTTCGTCGGCGCCATCTACCTCGCCGTGATTGCCGTTCTGCCGAACTTGGCTATGGACGCCGGCATCACCGGTTCCGGCCAGATGGGCATGAGTGCCTTCGGCGGCACCGCGATCCTGATTATGGTTTCCGTGGCTCTGACCACGGTCAAGCAAATTGAATCCCAGCTCCTGCAATCCAACTACGAAGGACTTCTGCGATAATGCGTCTCGTTCTCCTTGGCCCTCCCGGTGCCGGCAAGGGCACCCAAGCCACGATTCTCTCCGAGAAACTCGGTGTGCCGCACATCTCCACGGGCGATTTGTTCCGCGCCAACATCGGCGAGGGCACCCCGCTCGGCGTTGAGGCGAAAAGCTACATCGACGCGGGCAAGCTCGTGCCTACCGACGTCACCGCGCGCATGGTCGAAGACCGTCTGAACCAGGATGACGCGAAGGAGGGCTTCCTGTTGGACGGCTTCCCGCGCACCGTGGAGCAGGCTGAGATCCTCACCGAGCTGCTGGAGAAGAAGGGCGAGAAGCTCGACGGCGTGCTCAACTTCGTGGTCGACGAGGACGTGGTGGTCGAGCGCATGCTCGCCCGCGGCCGCGCAGACGACAACGAGGAGACTATCCGCACCCGTCTCGGCGTCTACCGCGACGAGACCGCCCCGTTGATCCAGCACTACGGCGACCAGATCATCTCCATCGACGCTGTCGGCGACGTGGACGAGATCAACCAGCGCGCGATGGAAGCGCTGGGCAAGTAGCCCTTTCAATCGAAGGCCGGTGTGTTCGCACCGGCCTTTCGCATTTTTGCTTATCGACGAACCAAAGGACCACAACGCAATGGTTTTCAGAAAACGCAAGATCGCGGCCAAGACGCCGGCTGAGCTCGACGCCATGGAGGCCGCCGGTCGCATCGTCGGCATCGCCCTGCAGGAGGTCCGCGCCGCCGCCAAGCCGGGCGTAAGCACCCTCGACCTCGACAAGGTGGCCGAGACGGTGATCCGAGATCACGGCGCGACCCCGACGTTTTTGGGCTACCAGGGGTTCACCGGCTCCATCTGCGCGTCGGTGAATGAGGTGGTCGTGCACGGGATTCCGTCGTCAAGCGTTGTGCTCGAAGAAGGCGACCTGGTCTCCATCGACTGCGGCGCGACATTGAACGGCTGGGTGGGCGACAGCGCGTGGTCCTTCGGCGTCGGCGAGCTGGCGCCCGAGGTGGACGCGCTCAACCGCGCCACCGAGTGGGTGCTCGCGGAAGGACTCAAGGCGATGGTGCCGGGCAACAAACTCACCGACGTCTCGCACGCGCTCGAGCTGGCCACCTTTGCTGCCGAGGAGCGCTTCGGGGTGGAGCTGGGCATCGTCGACGGCTACGGCGGACACGGCATCGGCCACACGATGCACGAGGATCCGTACTTGGCCAACGAGGGCAAGCCGAACCGCGGCCCCGTCATCCAGGAGGGGTCTGTGCTGGCCATTGAGCCGATGCTGATCCTCGGCGGGGAAGTGGACACCGAGGTGCTCGAGGACGAATGGACCGTGGTGTCTGTGGACCGCTCGCCCGCGGCCCACTGGGAGCACACCGTCGCGGCGACCGCCGAAGGCCCGAAAATTCTTACGTCGCGCGTGTAAATTTCTGGCGCGTTGTAGTGCGTTTGTTGGCAAAAGGGTTATACTTCCGCCATGTCTTACCGTCCCCGCCACGCAAAGCCGTCGCCGCTGAAGCGGCGCGCAACCACCTTCGCCGCCGGTCTCGGTGTCGTTGCCTCCCTGGCCGCCCCGGTGAACGCGCAGGCTGCGCCTTCGCAGAACCCGGTCGCAATGTCCAGCCTGGACTCGCTGTCCGAACAGGCCACCTCGGCCTTTGCCGACCTGGACAAGTCCGCGCGCGAAACCGCGTGGAACATCCGCAACGGTCTGCGCCAGCAGGCCGACGGCCTGGCCGCCATCAACCCGGAGCTGCCGGCGAAGGCGAAAAAGCGCATCGACGAGATCCTCGAGACCTTTTTCCCTGGCCTGATCGCGGAGAAGACCCCGAAGCCGAAGCCGGCTCCCGCCCCGAAGCCTGAGCCGGCACCGGCTCCCGCCCAGGCACCGGCACCGCAGCAGAACCCGCGCGGGGACTTCAACTACGGCCCGTGCCCGGCTGACGCGAAGGCCTGCGTCGACATCGACGGCCGCCGCTCCTGGCTGCAGAACAACGGCGTCATGTACTACCAGTCCGGCCTGATCGGGCCGGGCAAGCCGGGGCAGGAGACCCCGCGCGGCACGTTCTACGTCAACCGCAAGGTCAAAGACGAGATTTCCTGGGAGTTCGGCAACGCGCCGATGCCGTACGCGACCTACTTCACCTACAACGGCATCGCATTCCACCAGGGCGACCCCAACTACCTGTCCAACGGCTGCGTGCGCATGTACCGCGGCGACGCGGAGCGCTACTTCAACGACCTGCAGATCGGCGACAAGGTTTACGTGTTCTAACACTCGCCCGCTACAAGCCCCGGCTATCGCTGGGGCTTTTTGCGTTTTCGCAGGTAAATGGCTAATGTAGTCCAGCGGTGTTTGTGCATACCTGCACGAGCGCCGCATGTAACCGGTAAATACGTCTGCTGCCTGCACTTTCAGGCGGCGTAGGAAGTGGAGTGTATGGCGAAAGAAGGCGCAATCGAGGTTGAGGGCCGCATTGTCGAGCCCCTGAAGAACGCGATGTTCCGGGTCGAACTGGACAACGGGCACGAAGTTCTCGCCCACATCAGTGGCAAGATGCGCCAGCACTACATCCGCATCCTTCCGGAGGACCGCGTCGTGGTGGAGCTTTCCCCCTACGACCTGGACCGCGGGCGTATCACTTACCGCTACAAGTAAGCATTTCAAGCCTCCTCACCCAGATCCGCCCGACGGCGGATCGTGCACCTCTGGCCACGGTGGCTGGAGCCGCGCGTAATCTCAACCCACTCTCCGGCACGGCCCGGACAAAGCGTTGTTTGGCGTGGACGGGTGGGGAGAAAACCACCGTAACAACCCGAAAGGCACGTACCTCATGGCACGTCTAGCTGGTGTTGATCTCCCGCGCAACAAGCGCATGGAGATCGCACTTACCTACATTTACGGCATCGGTGCAACCCGAGCCAAGGAACTGCTCGAGAAGACCGGTATTTCTCCGGACCTGCGCACGGACAATCTGTCCGACGATCAGCTCGCTGCTCTGCGCGACGCGATCGAGTCCTCCTACACCGTAGAGGGCGATCTGCGCCGCGAGGTGCAGGCAGATATCCGCCGCAAGATTGAAATCGGCTCCTACCAGGGCATGCGCCACCGTCGTGGCCTGCCTGTCCGCGGCCAGCGCACCAAGACCAACGCGCGCACCCGCAAGGGCCCGAAGAAGACCATCGCAGGAAAGAAGAAGTAACCTATGGCTGCTCAGACTCGTTCCGGCGCGCGTCGCGGACGCCGCGCCGTCAAGAAGAACGTGGCCGCAGGCCACGCGTACATCAAGTCCACCTTCAACAACACCATCGTGTCCATCACGGACCCGCAGGGCAACGTGATCTCCTGGGCATCTTCCGGCCACGTCGGCTTCAAGGGCTCCCGTAAGTCCACGCCGTTCGCCGCGCAGATGGCTGCCGAGAACGCCGCCCGCAAGGCAATGGACCACGGCATGAAGAAGGTCGACGTCTTTGTCAAGGGTCCGGGCTCCGGCCGCGAGACCGCAATCCGTTCTCTCCAGGCCGCCGGCCTGGAGGTGTCTTCGATCTCCGACGTGACGCCGCAGCCGTTCAACGGCTGCCGTCCGCCGAAGCGTCGTCGCGTTTAAGGCTGAAAGGAAAGAGGTAAAGAGACATGGCTCGTTACACCGGCCCTGCTACCCGTAAGTCCCGTCGCCTCCGCGTCGACCTCGTCGGCGGCGACATGTCCTTCGAGCGCCGCCCGTACCCTCCGGGGCAGGCTGGCCGTGCTCGCATCAAGGAGTCCGAGTACCTGCTCCAGCTGCAGGAGAAGCAGAAGGCTCGCTTCACCTACGGCGTAATGGAGAAGCAGTTCCGCCGCTACTACGAAGAGGCGAACCGTCGTCCGGGCAAGACTGGCGACAACCTGCTGATCCTGCTGGAGTCCCGTCTGGACAACGTGATCTACCGCGCTGGTCTGGCTAAGACCCGCCGTCAGGCACGTCAGCTGGTCTCCCACGGCCACTTCACCGTCAACGGCAAGCACATCAACGTGCCGTCCTTCGCGGTGACGCAGTACGACATCATCGATGTCCGCGACAAGTCCCGCAACATGCTGTGGTTCGAAGAGGCTCAGGACGAACTGCTCGACGCCGTCGTTCCGGCCTGGCTGCAGGTCGTTCCGGACACCCTGCGCATTCTCGTGCACCAGCTGCCCGAGCGCGCTCAGATCGACGTCCCGCTGCAGGAGCAGCTCATCGTCGAGCTCTACTCGAAGTAAACTTTCGTTTGCTTCACCCCGCGCACTGCCGACGTGTTCGGCCGGTGCTCGAAAATCTTCCATTTATCCGTTCCTACCGGCTTCAAATAGCGGGAGCCGACAAAGGAGAAGTTCATGCTCATCTCTCAGCGTCCTGAACTGACCGAGGAGTACATCGACACCAACCGCTCGAAGTTCATCATCGAGCCGCTCGAGCCTGGTTTCGGTTACACCTTGGGCAACTCTCTGCGCCGCACGCTGCTGTCGTCCATCCCGGGCGCAGCCGTGACCTCCATCAAGATCGACGGTGTGCTCCACGAGTTCACCACGATCACCGGCGTCAAGGAGAACGTCTCTGAGATCATCCTCAACATCAAGGACATTGTCCTGTCCTCCGACTCCGACGAGCCGGTTGTCATGCAGCTTGCTGTTGAGGGCCCTGGCGACGTCACCGCAGGCGACATCGAGCCGCCGGCTGGCGTGGAGATCCACAACCCGGATCTGCACATCGCGTCGCTGAACGAGCAGGCTCGCCTCGAGATGGAGCTTGTTGTCGAGCGCGGCCGCGGCTACGTCCCGGCCATGCCCAACTCCGGCGGTGAGGCCGGCCGCATCCCGGTCGACCAGATCTACTCGCCGGTCACCCGCGTCGCCTACAAGGTTGAGGCGACCCGTGTTGAGCAGCGCACCGACTTTGACAAGCTGATCATCGATGTGGAGACCAAGAACTCCATGACCGCACGTGACGCCCTCGCGTCGGCCGGTTCCACACTGGTGGAGCTCTTCGGCCTGGCGCGCGAGCTGAACACCGCGGCCGAGGGTATCGAGATCGGCCCGTCGGCGCAGGAGACCGAGTACATCGCCGCGTACTCCACGCCGATCGAGGACCTGAACTTCTCCGTTCGCTCCTACAACTGCCTGAAGCGCCAGGACATCCACACCGTCGGTGAGCTCGCAGAGTGCACCGAGTCTGACCTGCTGGATATCCGCAACTTCGGCCAGAAGTCCATCAACGAGGTCAAGATCAAGCTCGCCAGCCTGGGCCTGACCCTCAAGGACGCTCCGGAAGATTTCGACCCGACCCAGATCGAAGGCTACGACGCCGAGACTGGCGACTACGTCGACACCAGCGCGGACGAGACCGAGTAACACCACAGAGCACGCGCTCAATTAACCGCACACGAGGAGTACGAAAATGCCTACCCCGAAGAAGGGCGCCCGTCTCGGAGGCTCGGCCGGCCACCAGAAGCACATTCTGTCTAACCTGGCCCTGGCCCTGTTCGAGCACGGCGCAATCAAGACGACGGACGCGAAGGCACGCATGCTGCGTCCGTACGCCGAGAAGCTGATCACCAAGGCGAAGAAGGGCACTGTGGCTGACCGCCGCGCCGTGGCCGCTGAGCTGTCGAACAAGGAGGTCGTTGCTTACCTGTTCAACGAGCTCGCACCGAAGTTCGCCAACCGCGAGGGCGGCTACACCCGCTCCATCAAGCTGGAGAACCGTGCCGGCGACAACGCTGCGATGACCCAGATCTCTCTGGTGCTCGAGGAGACCGTGTCTTCCGAGGCAACCCGCGCAGCACGCGCCGCCGCTTCCCGCCAGGCCGAGGAGGCCAAGGCTGAGGAGACCGCCGAGGCTCCGGCTGAGGAGACCGCAGAGGAGAAGTAGTCCAACACTTCCTCCCTTTGCGCCAAGCGCCCGGGTCGCACCGCAACGTCGGTGCGCCCCGGGCGCTTTGCTGTGCGTGCACGTTCCGGCGATAGAATGCCTCACCATGGACGACACGCTGCGCCTGCGCCTGGACATCGCCTACGACGGCACCGACTTCCACGGCTGGGCCCGCCAAAAAGGGGACCTGCGCACTGTCCAGCAGACCATCGAGGATGCGCTCTCGCTCGTTCTGCGCGCCGACGTCGCGCTCACCGTCGCCGGCCGCACCGACGCGGGCGTGCACGCCGCCGGCCAGGTCGCGCACGCGGACATTCCCTCCGAATCGCTCAACCAACGCTCGATTGAGGGGGATCCGGGGCGGCTGGTGCGTCGATTAGCAAAATTGCTCCCTGAAGACGTCCGTGTCTTCGGCGTCGCCCAAGCCCCCGCGGGCTTCGACGCGCGCTTTTCCGCGCTGACGCGCACCTACTGCTACCGGGTGACTACCCACCCCGCAGGTGCCGTGCCCACCCGCGCGCGAGACACCGCCGTGTGGCCGAAACCCGTGGACTTGGGCGCGGTGCAAGCCTGCGCCGACGCCCTGGTCGGCCTGAACAACTTCGCCGCCTTCTGCCGCCCGAAGGAGCACGGCACCACCATCCGCGAGGTGCATAGCTTCACCTGGCGCGAGGTCGAGCCGCACCTTTATGAAGCACGCATCACCGCCGACGCGTTCTGCTGGAACATGGTCCGCGCACTCGTGGCCACCTGCCTCACCGTCGGCGAAGGCAGGCGCGCGCCCCAGTGGCCGGAGGAGCTTTTGCTTCTCGACGCCCGCTCGCCCGACGTCCCCCTCGCCCCCGCCCGCGGGCTAACCCTGGTGGGAGTGGAATACCCGGAAGATGCCGACCTGGCGGCGCGAGCCGAAGCGACGAGAGCCACCCGCGAGATGTAGCATGCTTGGGTTACATCAGTACTGGGAGGTGCCATGACCACAGTCGCAGCCGCGTGGTTTGCCGTGGTGTTTTTCACCCTCCCCGGCTTCGTGTTCTCCTGGGTCGCCGGCATGAAAGCCCCGGCCGCAGGCGCGGCTGCCCTGCCGGTGACCTTCGGCCTGTTCGGCGTGACATCCTGGTTCTGGGGGCTGACCAGCGCGCCGTACAACCTGTGGACCTTCGGCGTGAGCATGGTCGTCGCCCTTCTGGCGGCCGCTGCGTGGCGGTACTTGTTCGTGCGCCGGGCGCGCCGGGGTGGGGCCGTGAGCTGGCGCCGAGCGCTGTTTCCCGGCGACGTGCGAAGGGAAAGCATCGCGGACCCGTACTGGGTGCTGCCCGCCGTCGGCGTCGGCGTGGGTGCGTTCATGGCAGTCTCGGAACGGCTGCGCTGGCTGGAGCGGATGCCCAACGGTGTTTTCAACATCGTCCAGGGGTGGGATGTGCAGTGGCACGCCAACCTGGTGCGCTTCATCATGGACGAGGGCATCGCCTCCGCCACCCGCATGGGCGAGCTGCAAAACGTGGAGTCGCAGCTGAAGCTGTTCTACCCGTCCGCCTACCACGCCGGTATCGCCCTGTTCGGCGAGACGGCGGGCCTGGATCCCATCCCGGCGCTGAACATTGCCTCTGCTGTGTTGCCCGCGCTGGCGTTGCCGGCCACGCTGGTGTGCCTGGTGTTCGCGTTCTTGCGCTCCACCGGTGTCACCGCGCAGATCGCGGCGGCGCTCGCCGCGATCATGGGCTACGCCGCGCCGCAGCTGTACTGGATCCCGGACTACGTGGGCATGTGGCCCTACCTCTTCGCCGTGGCGCTGACCGGCACCGTGACGTGGCTGCTTGTCACCGTGCCGCGCAGGCGCGCAAGCGCCCTGCCCGTCGCACTCGCGTTTGTGGCGGTGCTGTGCGTGCACCCGTCCGCAGTCACCATCGTCGTGCTCGCCGTCGGCTTCTACTGGCTGACCTCCACCCTGATCTCCCCGGAACGCACGCGGCTGACGGACACGCTGTGGATCGCCATGCCCGCCGTCGCCGGCGTTGCCATGTTCGTCCCGCAGGTGCTCGCAGGCTCCGCCCAGGCGGGCGAGGTGGCCTCCTGGCGGCCGGAAGAAACCCTGGGTGTCGGCGGGGCGTGGGGCACAGCGCTGCGGATGGAAACGCGCCACGTGCTGCAATTCTTCCCGGCGTACGACCCCACCGTGCTGCTCTGGCTCGCCGCCGCCGGCGCCGTGGTGTGCCTGCTGTGGCGCCGCCAGATCTGGCCGGTGCTGTTCTACGCGGTGTCCCTGGCCATTACCGCCAACGCCCTGGTGCCGTTCGGCAACTCGCTCGGCCGACTGCTCGACTACGTGGGCAACCTGCACTACAGCACCGGGCACCGCCTGATCATGCCGGTGGTCATGGCTGTCACGGCCTCGGCCGCTATTGCCGTGGCGGCGGGGATTCGCGTGGTCACGGCAGCGCCCGTCGCTAAGCGGTATGCGAAAGGCGAGCGCATCTCCGCAATCGCGGGCGTCGTTGTCGCCTGCATCGTCGCCTCCGCAGCGATCCCGATGCTCCGCGAACACACCGACCACGGCGCCGAGAAAACCTACGCCGCCGCCCGCGTCGCCGACCGCATGGTCGACGCCGAAGACCTCGAAGCCTTCGACTGGCTGGCCACCCAACCCGCCGCCTGGGAGGGCTTGACCGCGGGCGACCCCGCCGACGGCTACTCCTGGATGTACGCCTACAACGGCGTGCCCACCCTGAACCGCCACTACCTGTGGCCCAACGGCGGCCGCGGCACCAACGGCGACATCATGTACTGGAACGCAGACTTCATCGGCGAAGGCGAGCACAACCTCGTCGACGAGACGGTGGAGAACTTGAACGTGAAGTTCTTCTTGCTCAGCCCCGGCGCGTTCTGGCACTACCAGTACCCGCCGTACGAGATGCTGCGCGACTTCTGGGTCTCCAACGGTGTCACGCCCGTGTACCGCAAGGGCTCCACGGCGATCTTCGCGGTGAACAGCCAGTTCAGCGAGGCGGAGCTGGAGGAGATGGTTGCAGACGGGCAGGAAAACGGCTCCGACGAGCTGTTTGCGCTCGCGGAGGTGGGTACTGCGCAGTAAGCTTTACGCCAGGTGTTTTCTCGGGGGAGGGGAATTGTCATGGCGAAGCTTTTGCCAACCACGCGTGCCCAGGTGTCGGGGCATAAGTTCATGCGACGCCGCATGGAGCACGGCCTGATCTTCGGCGATATCCGCATGATCCACGATCCGCTGGCGTCCAGGCGCCGCGCGACCATTTTCGGCACCGCGGCGGTGGTGATGATCGCGGGCGTGATGGGGCTGTTTGCGTGGATGCGGCCGAACGCGGATCCGGGGGATGCGCCGATTGTGCGCGCCGCAGACGGCACGCTGTACGTGCGGGTGGGCGAGGCGGCGCACCCGGTGACGAACTTGGCGTCGGCGCGGCTGATCGCCGGCCAGGCTGCTGAGCCGGCGCGCATCGGCGACGAGAAGCTCGCCGAGTTGCCGCGCGGTGTGCCGGTGGGCATCGTCGCGGCACCCGGCATGTTCGCGCCCGAAGGCACGCCTTTGACCAGCTGGTCGGTGTGCGGTGCGGACACGATCACGGTGGTTGCGGGCAAGGCCCCGGAGCCATTGCCTGTCGACGCCGCCGTCCTCGCCGCCGACACCGCCCGCGAGTGGGTGGTTACTGATGAGGGGCGGCGCCTGCTGCCGGAAGCGGACACCCCGGAGGGCCGTGTGATCCGCCGGGCGCTGGGGATCACCCCGGATACGCCTCGGTGGACACCGCCGACGCAGGTCATTTCGGCGCTGGAGGAGCTGCCGCCAGCGGCGCTGCCGGATCCGCTGCCGCAGATCATCGACGCGGACGATACATCCTGGGCGTTGGCGGACGGCCGCATCCAGCCGGTCACCGACACCCAGCGCACTATGCTGCTGGACGCCGGGGCGAAGGCCGCCGTCGCGAGTCGTGAAAGCCTGGCAACCTATCCGGACGCGGAGGAGGAGCTGCGCCTGCCGGGGCAGCGGCCGCGGTGGGTGGAGCCGCACCTGGCGTGCGTGGACCAGGCCCGCGGCGGGGCGACCGTAGACGAGGTACCGGAGGGGATCGAGCTGTCCGGCAGGTCCGTGGCCACCCACTTCTCGGGGCTGGATGGCGGCTCCGTCGGGGTGGATTCGGGCCACGGGTTCCACGTCGTCTCCGCTAACGGGCTGCGCCACCGCGCACCGGATGCGGAAACACTGGCCAACGTGGGCGCGGCGCACGTCGAAGAGGTGCCGTGGGAGATCATCGCCCTGCTGCCGGAGGGCGCGGAACTGACCCGTGACGCGGCGATGACGGCGACGTACTAGGGCCGGCTGCTAGGCACGCCTGGCGCGCAGCGCGACCATCACCGCCGCACACGCGAGCGCCGCGCCGGCGAGCGCGCCGAGCCGGCCCACGGCCGCGTTGGGTTGCGGGTCCACGGGTCTCACCTGTGCGGTCGGGCGGTCCGCCAGCTCGTGCGGCGACAGTTGGGTCAGCACGTCCAGCGGGTCGATGGCGCCGCCGCCGGGTTGGGCGGAGGCGTCGAGAAGCGAGCGCACATGTTCCGGGGTGATGCCGGGGTAGCGCGACTGCAACAGCGCCACCGCGCCGCTGACCACCGGGGCGGCGAAGCTCGTGCCCGCGTACGGGTGCACGCCGTCTTTCACCAGCGTCCCCTCGGCCCACCCGCCCGGGGCGAGCGCCGCCGGCACGTGGCCCGGCGCGGAGAGCGCGGCGGGTAGGGAGTAGTCGGCGATCGTGTGGTCGTCGGCGCGCGCGGCCACCGCCAGTACGGTGGGGAAGCGGGCGGGGAAGACTTCGAAGCCCGGTTCGCAGTCCGGCCCGGCGTTGCCTGCGGCGGTGACGACAACCGCGCCTTGCGCCTCGGCGCGGTGGAGGGCGGCGGTGATGCCGGAGGTGTCGATGCGCGCTGCGAACCCGGGCTCCAAGCACGACACGACGGAGATATTCAGCACGCTGGCGCCCTCGTCGAGGGCGTTGTGGATCGCGTCGGTGAGCGTTTGCAGGTTGCCGGCGTCGACCTCGCGGTAGTGCGCCGAAGTCTGGCGGACCGAGATGATCTCCGCTTCCGGGGCGATGCCGAGGGTCCGCCCGGCGATGATCCCGGCGACGGCGGTGCCGTGGTTGTCGCAGTCGTGCAGCGCGTCGGCGGCCACGAAGTCGCGGCCCGGTCGCAGGTGCGTGATCTCGGGGTGTGGCGCGACGCCGGTGTCGATCACCGCCACGCGTACGCCGGCGCCGGTGGCGAATTTCCGCAGCGCCTCGGTTGCGGGTGAAGCAGCGGGCCTGTCGACGAGCGCTGGCACCGCGCACGCCACATCCTGTGCGGCAGCAGGCACCGGTGTGAGACTGAAGGCGAACAGGGCACTTGCGGCGAGTTTGCGCATGTTAGAGCCCCCGGATCATGTCGAACAACCCGGTCAAGTGCACCGCCAGCGGGATCACCGCGATGGTGGCGGCGATCTCTGCCCGCTCGAACCACACGATGGTGGTCGGCTCCACGTCCGGCACGCGCGGCGCCCATGCGACCGTCGCTGCTGCGGCAAGAGCCGCGAGCGCGGCGACGGCGATGCACGCCGCGTGCCCAGTCTGCGCGGCGGCGGCAGAGGCGGCGACCACGGCGGAAAGCGCCACCGCGGTCAGGCACGCCCGCGGCACCGACCAGTGCTGGCGCGAGGCGTAGACCACCAGCGCCGCGGCGACACCCAGGCAGAACGCGAACGTCCACGCCCCGCCGGCCCGCCCCAGCCATAACAGCGCCGGCACGCAGCACACGGCGATCGCCGCCGAGATGGCGGCGGCGATGGTGGACGCGGCGGCGCTGCGGGCGTCCACGTCGTACTGGTAGTCGTCGGAACGGTCAAACTCCTCGCCGGCAGTAGGCACACGCGGCACCGTCAGCCCGGCGGCGCGGGTAGCCGCGCCGGGCGTGGCCATCACACCGAGCACTCCGGTCAGCACGGTCAGCGCGGGCGGGGCGAGGGGTCCGGGCAGCCACATGCCGGCCGCGCCTGTGCCGGCGAGCACGCAGACCGCGACGGTGAACGCCACCTGCGCCGCTCCGGCTAACCTGAGCGCCACCCCGATCCCGACGGACACCGCCGCCGTGAGCAAACCCGCCAACGCCCCGAGTCCGAGCGAGGTTGCGCCGCCACCACCGGCGACCCACACGCCCGCGGCGAGCCCCGCCAGCAGCGGCACGGCCGCAAACGCCGCGCGCGATCTGCCTATCGACGCCACCGCCAACGCCAGCAGCGCCACCGCAGCAAGCGCGACCGGCCACGGGGCGAACACCCGCGCCAGCAGCAGCACTGCCGCAAGCCCTGAGAACGTCGCCGCCACGTCCAGCCCGCGCACCTGCCGGGCCGCATCGGCCGCCCCGGCCAGGGCGTCGGCCGCGTCGCGCACGACCGGCGGGGGCGTGGGCTCTTGGGGGTGGAGGGCGACGGTGGCGCCGTCGTGAAGCTTGAGCGCGTACAGCGGCGTGTGCATATCCAGCACCGCCCCGCCCGCGGTGGTGGCTTGCCACGGGCGGTGAACCTCCGGCAGCTCCACTAGGCGCGCGAGCTCCGGCAGCACCTCCGAAAGCGTCGACGACGTCGGCAGCGTGACGTCGATGTCGCGGTGGAACGCGACAACCGAAATGCGGACAGTGACGCGCACGATGTGGTGCGCAGACGTTGCAACCAACTTCAAAACCCCCGAAATATCAGGCGCGGCCCCCATTCGCCGCGCGACGGGAAACAGTATGGCTTACAATCCACAGCGCGTCCACAGTTCGGGGGAACTGTGAGAAAACACGAGGGGGGAAATCCACGATGCTTGGCCTCGACTACGACCAAGTGCTCGCACCAACATCCGGCAGCTCCGATGCAGCGATCGACGCCGCGCCGCCGCCGACCGGCAGCTTGCGCGCCGAGCCCGTGCCCGCGGCGCAGAAACCGCAGTCGCCGCCGGTGATAAAGATCCTGCTGCCGGTGGTGATGGTGGTGGCAGTCGGCGCGGTGATGGTGCTCATGGCCACCTCGGGCCGCGCCGTGAGCCCCATGATGCTGATCTTCCCGTTGATGATGCTTTTCGGGCTGGCCGGCATGTTCAACCCGCAGGAAAAGCAGGGCGACATCGACGAGACCCGCCGCGTCTACCTCCGCCACCTCGACGCGCTGGCGGTCAAGGCGCGCGCAAACGCCGCGATGCAGCGCACGCACGCCGCCGCGCTGCACCCCGCGCCGGGCGAGCTGGTGGCCGCGGTGCCGGTGGAGCGCGTCTGGGAGCGCACAGGTGCCCCGACGGTGCGCCTAGGCACCGGCGCGGGCGCGCTATGCACACCGGTTGACGTGGACGATCCGGGCAGCCCCGAGGACCTGGACCCGGTGTGCGCGGTGAGCCTGCGCCGCGCTGTCGCGGCGGTGAGCACGGTGCCGGGGATGCCGATGCTGGTGCAGCTCGACGCGTTTCCCGCCATCACGCTCGCAGGTCCTACGGCGGCCGATGTGGCGCGCTCGATCGTGTGCCAGCTGGCGTTCTTCTACGGCCCGGAAAAGGTGCGCATCGACGCGCCGTTCGCCTGGGCGAAGTGGCTGCCGCACACGCGCTCCGAGGGAGCGTTTCGCATTGCGCTTATTGACGCCAAAGGCTCCCCCGCACCCACCGACGCCGACCTGGTGGTGACCATCCACGACGACCCGGACTTCTTCGTCGACCCGGACGCGTTCCACCTGATCTGCACCGACGCGCTGCAGGCGGTCACGGCCCAGGGGGTGGAGCAGCTTGGCGTGCCGGATGAGTTCACGGAGGCGGAGGCGGAGTTCGTCGCTAGGCACTTAGGCTTCTACCGCCGCCCCGATGGCGCGGTGGAGGCCGGCGGGGACTTTCTGTCCATGCTGGGCGTGCCGGACATCGACGCCCTGGATGCACACACGATGTGGCCGGGGGTGCGCAACAAGCTCACCGTGCCAATCGGCGCGACCCCCGACGGCCAACCGGTGTACCTGGATTTGAAGGAGGCGGCGCTCGGCGGGATGGGCCCGCACGGGCTGTGCATCGGGGCGACCGGGTCCGGCAAGTCGGAGCTGCTGCGGACCCTGGTGGTGGCGCTGGCGGCAACGCACTCGCCGGACGAGCTGAACTTCGTGCTCGTGGACTTCAAAGGCGGCGCGACGTTTTTGGGTTGCGATTCGCTGCCGCACACCGCCGCGGTGATCACCAACTTGGAGGACGAGGCGGTGCTGGTGGAGCGCATGTTCGACGCAATTTCCGGCGAGATGCACCGCCGCCAAGAGCTGCTGCGGGCCGCCGGCAATTTCGCCAACATCACGGACTACACCAAGGCGGGCAACACGTTGCCGTCGCTGGTCATCGTGGTCGACGAGTTCACCGAGCTGCTCACCCAGCACCCGCACTTCGCGGACCTGTTCGTGGCGGTGGGCAGGCTCGGCCGCTCCCTCGGCGTGCACCTGCTGCTCGCCTCGCAGCGGCTGGAGGAGGGCAAGCTGCGCGGACTGGATTCGCACCTGTCCTACCGCATCGGCTTGAAAACGTTCTCCGCCGGCGAGTCCCGCCAAGTCCTCGGCATGCCGGACGCCTACGAGCTGCCCGGCGAGCCCGGCTCCGGCTACCTCAAAGCCGGCATGGACCTGACCCGCTTCCGGGCGGCGTACGTCTCCGGCCCGCTGACCCGAACCGTGGTGGAGCACCCCGGCGAGCAGCACGTGCGGCTGTTCACCGGCGACGAGATCGAGCGCACACCCACCGCCTACGTGGAGGAAGACCGCTCCACCACGCTGCTGGACGCGGTGGTGGCCAAGGCTGCGCAGGTCGCCGAGGTCCGCGGCATGCGCGCGCACCAGGTGTGGCTGCCGCCGCTGCCAGCACGTATCCCGCTGCCGCAGCTGGCGCAGACGGACGGGGCGCTCGGGCTTATCGACGAGCCGTTCAAGCAACGCCAAACCCCCTTCCACCTGAACCTGGATACTGCCGGCGGGCACGTCGCCATTGCGGGCGGGCCGCAGACGGGCAAGACGATGGCGGTGCGAAGCATCGTCGCCACGCAAATCCGCGCGGGGCTTGCCGTCTACATCATCGGCGACCTGCCGGAGCTGGAGGCGCTGCCGCACGTCGCCGGCGTGGCCAGCATGAAAGACGCCGAGCGCACCCGCCGCGTCATCGACGAAGTCACCGGGTTCCTGGACCACCCGCGGCCGGTGATGCTGGTCGTCGACGGCTGGCACGCCCTCGACGAGGACCTGCGCGAACCGCTCGCCCGCATCGCCTCCGAAGGCCCCGACGCCGGCATCCACCTCGTGGTGACCACCCAGCGTTGGAGCGCGATCCGCCCGAACGTGCGCGACCTCATCGGTACCCGCCTCGAGCTGCGGCTGACTGAACCGATGGACTCGCTGATCAACCGCAAACACCAGGAAAAACTGCCCGCCACGCCCGGCCGCGGCCTGACCCCGGACGGCAAAACCGTGCAGCTCGCCTTCACCAGCGGCGAGGACATTGCCCACCTCGCCACCACCGACCAAGCACCGGTGGAAAAGTTGCGGGTGCTCCCGGAGGCCGTGGCTACGCACTCGCTTCTCGACGGCCAAAGGATCCCCCTCGGCATCGGCGGGCCAAACCTCGAACCCGTGTACTCGTCCGAGCACGTGCTCGTGATCGGCGCCGGCGGCTGCGGCAAATCCACCTTCATCGCCAGCGCCATCACCGCGGTGGAGCACATGGGGCGCGAGGCCGCCCGCATGGTGGTGCTCGACCCGAGGCGCGCGCACCTGGGCCGGGCCAGCGAGGACATGGTCGCCGCCTACGCCGCCTCCACCAGCGCGATCACACAGGCCGCGAAATCGCTCGCCGTGACTTTGACCGAGCGCCTGCCCGGCAGTGATGTGACACCCGAGCAGCTGCGCGAGCGTTCCTGGTGGACCGGGCCCGAGCTGTACCTGATTATCGACGACTACGAACTCGTCGGCGAAGAACCCTTACGCCCAATCGCGGAACTTTTGCCGCACGCGGCCGATATCGGCCTGCACGTCGTGGCCGCCCGCAAGTTCGGCGGCGTCTCGCGCGCGATGTTCGGGCCGTTCCTCACCGCCGTAAAAGACCTGCACCCCGACGTGCTGCTCATGGACGGCACCCGCGACGAAGGCGCCATCTTCGGCGTGCGACCCACCCCGCAACAACCCGGCCGCGCCACCTGGATCCACGGCGAAGCGCGCGGCACCGTCCAACTCCCGGAGGCACCATGACCGAGCTGCGCATCACCGCCACCGACGCATCCACCGTGATCACCGGCGCGGCCAACATCCACCGCTTCGACGCACCCACCAGCCGCGAAATCGCCGGCACCGTCCGCAGCGTGTTAGGCCCCGACCCGCACGGCGCGCCGGTGCACATCGCCGCCGACCCGCAACGCCTGCGCGAACTCACCCACGCGCTCGCCGACTACGACATCGACCTGACCACCGAACCCCTCCAACCCGCCCCGCACACGCCCGACGACGCACCCGAAACCTTCCACCGGCCACCACCCGAGCAGGAATCGCGCTCCGGCACCTGGATCATCGCCGCCGTCGTCGCCGCAGTCGCCCTCGCCTGCGCCGCCGTGATCTGGGGCTTAACCAGCGGGGGAGCGCAGTCGCAGGCTCCTGCGCAGGAGGAAACGGAGCAGTCACAACCACCGTCACCGCCGCAGGTTGCCCAGTCGCCGTCTCCTGAGCAGCAGGAGGAACGGGCGGAGCAAACGTCGATAAGCATTGAGCGCGAGGGTCTCACCGTCCAACTCCCCGCGGGCTTCACCCTCGAAGCCGACGACGACATGTGGCGCGCCACAGGCGACGACCCCAACTTCCGGCTGCAAATCGCCGTCGAGCACCTCTACCAACTTCCGTCGCGCAGCATGGCCGAACAACTGCTCGCAGACATCGAAGCCGACCCGGAAGTCGAACTCGTCGACACCGACGGCGTTTTTGTGTCCTACCTCGAGCGCGCCGCCGACAGCTCGCAATCACTCTGGAAAACCTGGCCCAACGGGACGGTGCAGCTGTTCGTGGGCTGCCACACGCGCGCCGAACCCACCGTCGTGCAACGCGCCACCTGCCGCATGGCCATGGAAACCGCTGAATATAAGGGGGCTGACGTGGGGCCGTAAAAAAGTTTTGAAAACGATGGAACCGGAAGGGCCAAACGTCAGTCAGATATACGGACAGCACAGAAGTTGTCCGGCCCAACACACAACGAGGGGGAAAGAAACCATGGAGCAGTTCGCAACCGAAGCCGAGGTCATGCGCGCCGCTGCAGACCGCACCGACGACACCAACGCCGACGTCAACCGCGAAATCGACCGCGTCCAGCAAGTCGCCGAAGCCACCCGCGGCTACTGGGTGGGCAACGCGCAGCGCAGCTTCGACGACTTGATGCTGCGTTACGACGATGCCCAAAGGCGCCTCTCCGAGGCCCTGAGCGCAATCGCCGTGAACATCCGCGACAACGCCAAGAACTACGAAACCACCGACGCCACCAACACCGACAGCCTCCGCCAGATCGCCGGCGGACTCGCACTGTAAAGGGGAAACAATGCAGATCAAGTACGACTTCGCGCAGATCGCCGGCGCCGCAGAGGACATGCGCGCCTCCGCCTCCCGCATCAACGGCGACCTGGCCGAACTCAAGCAGATGCTCCAGCCCATGGCCCAGACCTGGGAAGGCACCGCAGCCGCGGCCTACCAGGCGCACCAGGCCAAGTGGGACCAGGCGGCAGCGGATCTCAACCAGATCCTCAACCAGATCGCCAACACCGTTGAAGACGGCAACACCACCATGCTCGCCGTCAACAACGCAGCCGCGAACAGCTGGGGCTAAACAAGACTTGCGTCGCGGGCCGTGAGCGGGCCGTTTTCATCGGGGGACGGGCACGGCTTGCAAGCGGCCCGCGGCGCAACCACTCGGGGGATACGGGGGACGTGCCGCCGCAGGTGATGGGGGAATCACCTGCGGCGGCACTTTTTTGTTTTCCGGCAGGTGTGCCGTAGGGTGTTATCCCTGTGTGTCCCGCCGGATGCGCTTTTCGGGTCTCCACCGGCCGCCGTCAAGCGCAAAGGGGCAGGCGAAGTATTTGGCCGGCAGCCATCTAGACAGACTTTAAGGAGTCATGCATGTCTACTTACCACCCGAAGAGCGGTGACATCACCCGTAAGTGGTACGTCATCGACGCAACCGACGTGGTGCTGGGCAAGCTTGCTTCCACCGTCGCAGACATCCTGCGCGGTAAGCACAAGCCGCAGTACGCACCGAACGTCGACACCGGCGACCACGTCATCGTGATCAACGCCGACAAGATCCACATCTCCTCCAACAAGCGCGAGCGCGAGATGCGTTACCGCCACTCCGGCTACCCGGGTGGTCTGAAGTCCATGACCCTGGGCCGCGCGCTGGACGAGCGTCCGGATCGCGTGATCGAGGAAGCTGTCAAGGGCATGATGCCGCACAACAAGCTTTCCCGTCAGTCCATCAAGAAGCTGCACGTCTTCGTCGGTGCCGAGCACCCGTACGCTGGCCAGCAGCCGGAAACCTACGAGTTTAAGCAGGTGGCACAGTAATGACCGAGCCGAACAACTTCGAAAACACCGCCGCTGAGAACCTGGGCACCGACGTCGACGCCGCAACCGCCGCGACCGAGGAGTTCAACTACACCATCGGCGACGCCATCGCCCCCGAGGCTGAGGCAACCGAGGAGACCGTTGAGGTCGCTCCGCTGCACGAGGGTCCGATCCAGACCGTTGGCCGCCGTAAGCGCGCCATCGCTCGCGTGACCGTCGTCGAGGGCGAAGGCAAGATCACCGTCAACGGCCGCGAGTTCGAGGACTACTTCCCGAACAAGCTGCACCAGCAGGACATCCTCACCCCGCTGACCCTGCTCGAGCGCGAGGGCCAGTTCGACATCAAGGCCAACATCTCCGGTGGCGGCCCGACCGGCCAGTCCGGTGCTCTGCGCCTGGCTATCGCCCGTGCACTGAACGTCTACAACCCGGCTGAGCGCACCACCCTGAAGAAGGCTGGCCTGCTCACCCGTGACGCCCGTGCCGTGGAGCGCAAGAAGGCAGGTCTGCACAAGGCCCGTCGCGCACCGCAGTACTCCAAGCGTTAATCGCTTTTTGCGCGCGTTATACGCCGTTGTCCGTTTTGGACGGCGGCGTTTCGCGTTGTCAGGGCAGGGTTTGTCGCGTAGGGGTGGGTGCTGCGGGTGTCAGGGTCCTGTGCTTCGGGGTCCGAAGAGTTGGTCGAGTGCTCCGCGGTCGGTGTTTCTCAAGTGGTATCCCCGCGGTGAGACCCACCAGGGCGCGCCTCTGATCATCGCGATGCGGCCGCGTTTGTTGCGCCAGGGGTCGTCGTCGTTGATGCGGTTGTGGTACGTACACAGCGGCACCAGGTTGTTCATGTTGGTGTAGCCGCCGTGCTTCCACGCATCCACATGGTGAATCTCGGCACCATACGCCCCGTGCCTGCAGCCTGGGAAGGCGCACACGGGTGAGACCATGCATGCCATATCGCGCTGCTTCTGGTTGGCGAAACGCTCGGTGTCGTACAGGTTCACCGCCCCTTCCTCCGGATGGAACGCGGCAACCTCCAAGGCCTCGCCGAACTCTTGCTGAAGGTATTCTGCCCCGGTCATCATGGTGCCGTCAGTCAAGGTGAGGATGACGTCGTCGCCGTCGCCGGCCATGATGCGGGCGTGCTCCGAAATCGGCACCAGCACGATCGGACGTGGCGCGGCGGCAACCACCCCGCCGGTTGTGCCTTCGACGATGCGCCAGAACGCCTCTTCCATCTGGGCTGCTGCCGGTTGTGTGGTGTCGATGTCTTGCCGCAGGCGGTGTTCGAGGTCTGCGGCTTTGCGGTCGGTGGTGTCAATCGTGATGCGCGCCCGGCCGTTCTTCGGGGCGGAGAACGCGACCTGCTTCTTTTTCGGGGTGTCATCGTCGCGGGGCACCAGCTCGCGTGCGGCGCGCTCGATCGCGCGGTACCCGCCGGTGACATCCAACAAGGCAAGGCGCAGCCGCCACCGCTCGCCGGCATCTTTCACGCCACCGATACGCCGTTCGATCAGCGCGAGCTCGTCCAGGGAG
>NZ_KV835973.1:82402-146565 GCF_001838175.1 Corynebacterium sp. HMSC034A01
CCCGCCGGTGACATCCAACAAGGCCAGGCGCAGCCGCCACCGCTCGCCGGCATCCTTCACCACACCGACGCGGCGTTCGATCAGCGCGAGCTCGTCCAACGAGAACCCGCGGGCCTTCTGTACTGCCAGGGACTGCTTGCGGGTGAATTTCGTCGGCCCGTAGTACACCTTCTGCATCGCATCCCACGCGCGTGCCCGATCCGGCGCCATCCCGGCACCCAGGGCAACAGGCAGGTCGAAGTGCCGCAGCGTCTCCATGGATGCTGCGGCCATCGCCTGAATAAACGCGTCGAACGGGTTCATGCCACGAACACTAAAACAAGCGCAACCCCACCCCGCCCGGCTCTGTGGAATTTGCAACATCACCCCTGTGGATAACTGCCAAAACCGCAGGTAAATTCGCGCGAGAGTTGGGGTGGCGGAGCGATCGTCGATAGGCAAGTGCATAATTGTGCGCATGACTCGATTGTTCGGAACTGACGGTGTCCGCGGCCTGGCTAATGAGGCCCTCACCGCATCGCTTGCCCTCAAGCTCGGCGCCGCAGCTGCGACCGTGCTGACCAAGAACCGCGGCTCGGAGAAGCGCCGCCCGACAGCGCTGATCGGCCGGGACCCGCGCGTCTCCGGCGAGATGCTGGCTGCCGCGATGGCAGCCGGTATGGCGTCGAAAGGCGTGGACGTGCTGCGCGTCGGCGTCATCCCCACCCCGGGCCTGGCGTTTCTCACCGACGACTACGGCGCCGACATCGGTGTGATGATCTCCGCGTCCCACAACCCGATGCCGGACAACGGCATCAAGTTCTTCGCCGCCGGCGGCAAGAAGCTGCCGGACGACATCGAGGACGAGATCGAGCGCGCCATGGCCGTGCTGGAGGAAACGGGCCCGACCGGCACCGCCATCGGCCGCGTGATCGAGGAGGCGCCGGACGCGCAGGAGCGCTACCTCGCCCACCTCAAGGAGGCCGTCACCGAGCCGCTGAGCGGCATCAAGGTCGTGGTGGACTGCGCCAACGGCGCCGCCTCCGAGGTCGCCCCGAAGGCCTACGCCGCCGCCGGCGCCGAGGTCACCGCCATCCACAACACCCCGAACGCCTACAACATCAACGACGGCTCCGGCTCCACCCACATGGACCAGATTCAGGCGGCTGTGGTCGAGCACGGCGCGGACCTGGGCCTGGCGCACGACGGCGACGCCGACCGTTGCCTGGCCGTGGACGCGCAGGGCAACGTCGTCGACGGCGACCAGATCATGGCCATCCTCGCCACCGGAATGAAGGAGTCCAACAGCCTGAAGGACAACACGCTTGTGGCCACGGTGATGAGCAACCTGGGCCTGAAGCTGGCCATGGAGCGCGAGGGCATCTCGGTGCGCGCGACGAAGGTGGGCGACCGCTACGTGCTCGAGGAGCTGGGCCGCGGCGACTTCTCGCTCGGCGGCGAGCAGTCCGGCCACATCGTGGTCCCGGCGCACGCCACGACTGGCGACGGCGTCCTGTCCGGCCTCATGCTTATGGAGCGCATGGCGGAGACCGGCAAGACGCTCGCCGAGCTGGCGGAGGTCATGACGGTCCTGCCGCAGACCCTGATCAACGTGCCGGTGTCCAACAAGGCCCTGATCTTGGAGGACCAGTCCGTCAAGGACGCCATCGCCGAGGCGGAGGCTGAGCTGGGCGAAGCCGGCCGCGTGCTGCTGCGCCCGTCGGGCACGGAGGAGCTGTTCCGTGTCATGGTGGAGGCCGCTGAGGAGGAGCAGGCGCGTAAGGTTGCCGGTCGCCTCGCGGCGGTTGTCGCCGCGGTGTAGGTTTATCCGCGGTAAAAGTTTTTTGCCCCGGCAGGGAACCGCCGGGGCTTCGGGGGAGTCTAACTAAAGGTAAGACAGTTCAACTGCGAGCCTTTCGGGGGTGGGCATATGACACATGTTGGGGCGCTCGACATCGATATCGATGCGGTGCGCACGAAGTACACAGAGGCTATCGACGCGTACCGCGACGCCGCGCGCGAGCTCGACGCCGGGCGGCCGGTGGTTGCCGCGTCAGCGTTCGGCGCGGGTTTTGCGCGGGAGGGCCAGCGCATTGTGGATGCGTTGGAGGCGTTGCATGCCACGTCGCAACACTTCCTTGCGGCGCGCGGTGAGAATTGGGGGCAGGTGCTTTTGCTTAGCGACGCCACCGTTGCCGCCGACCAACTCTCTTCCGAGTATTTGGGGTCGATCGCGGGCGGGGTGGATAACGCATGATGGCTGCGGTGAAAGACGACGTCCAGGGGCTTGTGCGCGCGGTTGATGTCGCGCCAGAGGTGGGGCCGTCGCAGCGCGCGGCGGTCCACGGGCTGGCCGGCGAGTTGCTGGAGCAGGTGGCGCAGACCGAGGGGCTCGACCTCAGCGCGTTTCTTGCCGCGGGTCTGCGGTTGTCTACGGGTGGTCAGCGGCCGGACACGCCGGCGCGGACGTGTTCGTGCGATGAGAGCGCCTGGTTCGACGAGGTGGGCATTCGCGAGCGTGAGCTTTGCGACGAGGCACGCGAGACCGAGCATTTCGACCGCGCGAAAGCCGCAGGGGAGTCCATCGGGCAGTGCGGGGAGGCGATCAAAACGATCGTGGACACTGCGGAGTCGGCGGTGCGTGCCCTGCTGGAGCCGGCGCGGCGCATGCTGGACATCGTGCTGAACTGCGGGATTGTGCAGCTGATCCAGCCGGCGGTGGAGATGGTCATCGAGGCGCTGCGCACCGCGCGCGAGACGGCCAGCGACCGCAACGGTGTGATCAAGGAGTGCCTGGGCGAGGTTGCCACGCGCGTTGACACCGCGGCGGCCGAGCAGCCCGCCGCGCCGGTGGAGTTCGGGGAGAAGAGGCCTGCGCCTTGCGACGTCGCCACGCGCCCCGCCGCCAGCACCTCCGAGGCTTCGGCCGGCGCTTCGTCTAGCGCGGGTCTTGGGCTGGATCTGGATCTGAAGCTGGGGTTGACGTTGGACGCGAAACTAGAGGCGGCGCTCGGCGTCGACGAGACGGCGCCCGAGGACTGCCCGACGCAGCCCGCGGCGACGCCGGAATGCGAGCCCGAGCCCGAACCTGAGTGCGAGCCGGAGCCAGAACCGGAGCCTCCGCCTCCGCCCGCGCCAGCACCGGCGGATGACGGGGTTATCGCCCCGCCGCCGGAGCTGTCGCAGGTGGAGGAACCGGCGCCGCCGCCGAAGAAGCTGGAGAATCTGGAAACGCAGCCGGCGCAGGTGGGCGACACCAGCGGCGGCGGCAATGACGCTGACACCGGCGGGGTGGACGCTGATCCGTGGGCAATGAAGAAGTCAGGGGAGTGGTAGCGATGGATTTCGAGCAGTTTGTGGCCCAGTACCAAAAGCGCACCGCGAAGCGCATGGCGGACTTCGAGGCGTTGATGAAAGAAACGCAGCAGAAGATGGAGATGACCGCCAAGCACCACGCGCGGGCCCGGGAGACGATGCCTCGGCAGCCGGTGACGGTGCCGCGGGGGGATTACAGCATGCCGCGGAGTCGTCGTAACGCTTCGCAAAAGCAGCAGATCCAGGCGGTGCTGCGCGCGATTGGCCCGAACGGCGAAAACCCCGTCGTGTAAGCATGACGGGGAAGGGGGCTAGAACAGGGAGAATCCGGCGTTGTCGCGCGCCAGGCCGGCGGCCTTGGACAGCTTCTCGCCGGTCAGAGACTCCGCACCGGAGCCCTCGGCGTCCGGCTCGGAGTAGGAGGCGTAGCTCTTGTCCTCGTCGAGCTGGTGCAGAAGGTAGCCCACGAGCAGGCCGCGGATGGTTTCCTGCAGGCCGCGGTCGGACTTGCCCAGGCCGAGGATGCGCTTGACCAGGTTGTCCTCGGAGAAGGACTGCTGGTCGCCCTTCTTCGGCGCGCGGTAGACCACTTCGCCGGCCCAGTTGTAGGCCAGCTTGGCGGGGTTGCCGGGGTCGAACAGCGAGTCGCCGTCTTCGCCGGGGCCGACGACCATGCCGGGGACGAACAGGTTGCGCGCAGCTTCGACTGCGGACGGTGCCACGTTGGCCGGGTACACCGCCGCCACGGCCTTCGCCTTGGGGTTGTCCACCGCTGCGAGCACGGCTGCGCCGCCGCCCATGCCGTGGCCGACGATGCCGAGCTTGCCGGGGGAGATGGAGATGTTGCCGTTGCCCAGGCGCACGCCGCCGAGGATCTGCATGGCGGTTTCCAGGTCGGCGGCCAGGCCGACGTGGTCGGGTTTGAAGCCGGTTTCGGTGTCCGGCGCGGCCACGGCGATGCCCCAGCTGGCCAGGTGGCGCAGGGTGTCCTCGTAGGCGGCGACGTCCTTGAGCCAGTCGTGGCCGAACGCGACGCCGGGCAGGTTTTTGCCTTCGGCGGGGGTGTAGACCTTGCCGGGCAGGCCGGTGTAGCCCAGGTCGCCTTCCAGGACGCGGTGGGGGCCGCGCTTGGACAGGTCGGAGAGTTTCTTCAGCTTCGCAGACACGCGGGCAATCCTACTGCAAACCTGTCTCCGCTAGGGTGAGTCCGACAAACCCCACACACAGGAGGTCGGATGCTCGGTGCTTTGCAGCTGGCGTTCATTGATTCGGTGAATCTGCTCCTCATCGGCGTCATCGTCGCGGTCGGTATCGCCGCAAGGAAGAACTACGCCAAGACCACCGCGTTGCTGATCGCGGGCGATTGGTGCGGTGTGGCAGGCCTGGCGCTGATCATGCTGGTGATTTTCGACGGGCTGGGGCCGGTGGTGCAGCGTTTCGTCGAAGGCCCGGTGTTCGGCATTTTGCTTGTCGCCACCGGCATCCTCACGGCGATCTTGGCGCTGCGCGGCGGCGACAACCAGGCGCTGGTGCAGAAGATCATGCGCCCGCTGCACACCCCTGGTCCCGCCACGGTGGGAACCGGCGTGGTGCTCGGCCTGATCCAGTCGGCGACCTCGTTCCCGTTCTACGGCGGGCTGGCGCTGTTGTCGGCTGCGGGCATCGACGCGCAGGTGCGCTACGCCGCCATCCCGTTGTATGCCACGGTGGCGCTGTCGCTGCCCACGTTGGCGGCGTTGGCTGTCGGCTGGGTGCGCGCGAAGCCGGAAAGCGCCGCCGCGAAGGGCTTCGACTGGGCGCGCGCCCACCCCGACCAGGTCACGGCCGCCGCGACGTGGTCGGTGGCGGTGCTGCTCATCGTTTTGGGCGTGACCCACGTGGTGTAATAGGCCCGTGCTGAGAACAACGATCGATCTGGACGCTATCGCGCACAACACCCGCCGCCTGAAGGAGCAGACGTCGGCGGAGCTGATGTGCGTGGTCAAGGCGGACGCCTACAACCATGGCATCGAGCGCTGCGTGCCTGTGATGGAGGCGGGCGGCGCGGACGCGTTCGGCGTGGCCACGTTCGCGGAGGCGCGCCGGGTGCGTGAGCTGACGGCCAAGCCGGTGCTGGCGTGGCTGTGGGACCCAGAGGAGGAGTTGCCGGCTGGGGTTGATGTGGGGGTTCCGTCGTTTGCGCATTTGCATTCGCTTATCGACGCACCAACGGCGCCCACCGTCTACCTCAAGGTGGACACGGGGATGCACCGCTCCGGCATCGATGAGGTCCGCTGGCAGGAGGCCTTCGAGCTCGCCCTGGACGCGCAGCGAACAGGCAAGCTTGAGGTGGCGGGGTTGATGACGCATTTGAGCTGCGCCGACGACCCGGCGGACCCGTACACCGATGTGCAGGCAGCCGCGTTTCGCCGCGCGATCGCACAGGCCCGCCAGGTGGGCCTTCAGGTGCCGCGTAACCACGCGGCGAACTCGCCGGCGACGTGGACCCGCCCGGACCTGCACTTCGACATGGTGCGCCCGGGTGTGAGCTTGTACGGCCTGGAGCCGGTCGACGGACTCGACCACGGGCTCAAACCCGCGATGACCTGGTCGGCGCCGGTGATCGCGGTCAAGCCGATGCGCAAAGGCGAGGCCACCAGCTACGCGCGCACCTGGGAGGCGCCGGCGGACGGGTTCACGGCCGTCATCCCGGCGGGTTACGCGGACGGGGTGCAGCGCTTATGGCAGGGCGCGGTGGAGGTCGACATCGCGGGCCGGGCCTATCAACAGGTGGGCCGGGTGTCCATGGACCAGATCGTGGTCTGGCTCGGCGACAACGACGCTGGTGTCGCCGCGGGCGATGAGGCCGTAATCTTCGGCGACGCCACCGCGTTGGCCAAGCGCGCCGGCACCATCAACTACGAGGTGGTCTGCGCCCCGCGTGGTCGCACCACCCGCACGTACATCGGGGAAGGCAAGTAGATGAAGTCGAATTTTCCGGCGCAGGGCGAGCGGCTGTGCGAAGGTACTGCGGATACGCAAAAGCTCGGCGAGGAGCTGGGCGCGGCGCTCGAGGCGGGCGACCTCGTTGTGCTCGACGGCCCGCTCGGCGCGGGCAAGACCACCTTCACGCAGGGCATCGCGAGGGGGATGGGGGTCAAAGGCAGGGTGACAAGCCCGACGTTCGTGATTGCGCGAGAGCACTCGTCGATAGGCAATGGCCCCTCGTTGGTGCATGTCGACGCCTACCGGCTCGGCGACGACCCGCTGGGCGAGCTCGACGCTCTCGACCTGGACAGCGCCCTCGAGGAGGCCGTGGTGGTGGCCGAGTGGGGCGGCGGGCTGGTGGAGCAACTCGCGCAGCGCTACGTGCACGTCACGCTCGATCGGCGCACGCACGCTGAGACGGAAGCCCGCATCATCTCCTGGCGCGTCGAGGACGGGATGTAGGCTTACACGCATGCTCAACCTCACTAGCCAGTCCCGCCGCTGGGTCGTGCTCGCAGCCGTGCTGTGGCTCGTGCTCCTCGCCGGGATCATCTTCATCCCGCAGTCCCGGTCCAACGATCTCGCTCAGGTCGAGCCGACGAACTCGCTGTCGCGCTCGCTGCAGCAGACCCGCCCGGGCGGCGACGCCGTGGCCGCGCAGCTGGTGGACCCGGCGCGCATCTACGACCCGGAGCGCTACCTCGGCTACACCACCCTGTGCCCGGGCGAGCCGCAGGAGCTGGTGGACGCCAAGGTTGAGGCCTTCGGCATCAACGTCGACGACCTGGACCTCGGCGGCGACCTGGGCTACGTGCTGCTCATCCCTGGTGGCGAGGGTGAGGCCCCCATGGCGGACCCGGTGGAGCTGAACAAGGTGGACATCTGTACCGTCCCGCAGTCCGAGTCCTTCCCGCTGAACACGGCGATGCCGTTCCACATGAACCAGGGCCGCTGGACCCTCGGGTTGGGCCAGTAATGCTCGTTCTCGCCCTGGACACCGCCACGACTGACCTGGTCGCAGGCATCGTGGACGGGGAGCGTGTGCTCGCGGAGACGGCGGTTGCCACCCGCGCGCACAACGAGACGCTCATGCCGGAGATCACCCGGCTGCTGGGTGAGGCGGGCGTCGAGTTCGCGGATCTGGGCGCGGTCGTGGTCGGCTGCGGCCCGGGGCCGTTTACGGGCCTGCGCGTGGGCATGTCCACGGCGTCGGCGCTGGGGCAGGCGCTTTCCATTCCGGTGCATGGGGTGTGCACGCACGACGCGGTCGCCGCGTCGCTTGGCGGGGAGGCGCTGGTGGTCACCGACGCGCGCCGCCGCGAGGCGTACTGGGCACGCTACTCCGGCGGCAAGCGGGTGGCGGGCCCGGACGTGTGCAAGCCGGCGGACCTTACCTCGCCCGCGGTGGACGTGGTGAGCGTGCCGCCGTCGCTCGCGGAGCTTTTGCCTGTCGACGCCCAAAGGGTGACCTACCAACCCCCAACACCTGCCGGCCTCGTCGCAGCCGCCGACCTGGGCGCGCAGCCGGAGCCGCTGGTGCCGCTGTATCTGCGCCGTCCCGACGCGGTGCCGCCGAAGCAGGCCCCGAAGTCGCCGGCGCTGCCATGAGCGTGGTCTTCCGCGAGCTGACCGTCGCGGACGCTCCGGCGGCCGCCGCCATCGAGGCGGTGCTCTTCGCCGGCGACAGCCCGTGGTCCGAGGCGGCGTACCGCTCCGAGATCGCCGCGCGCCACACCTTCTACCTGGGCGCATTCGACGGCGAGACGATGGTCGGCTTTGCGGGCCTGGCCATGCTCGGGCCGAAGGACGACCCGGAGTTTGAGGTCCACACCATCGGCGTCGATCCCTCCCGGCAGGGCGAAGGCCTCGGCCGGGCGCTGATGGACCAGATGATGCACACCGTGGACCTTCTGGACGGGCCGTGCTTTTTGGAGGTGCGGGTGGACAACACCCCTGCGATCCGTCTGTACGAGAGCTTCGGGTTTTTCACCGCCGGTGTGCGCAAGAACTATTATCAGGCCTCCGGCATGGACGCGTACACCATGACGCGGCCGAAGAAGAGCGAAAGGCGGCACCAATGATTGTGTTGGGCATCGAGTCCTCGTGCGACGAAACCGGCGTGGGCATTGTCGAGCTGCACGAAGACGGCACGATGGACATCCTCGCCGATGTGGTCGCCTCCTCGATGGAGCAGCACGCCCGCTTCGGCGGGGTCGTGCCCGAGATCGCCTCGCGCGCCCACCTGGAGGCCATGCCCCAGGTGATGGAGAAGGCGCTGGCGGACGCCGGCATTGCCAAGCCGGACGCGGTGGCCGCCACCGTCGGGCCGGGCTTGGCCGGTGCGTTGCTGGTCGGCGCGTCGGCGGCCAAGGCGTACGCCGCGGCGTGGGGCGTGCCGTTTTACGGCGTGAACCACTTGGGCGGGCACGTCGCGGTGGCGAACTTGGACGGTGAGCCGCTGCCGCACGCGGTCGCGCTTTTGGTCTCCGGCGGGCACACGCAGCTGCTCGAGGTGGAGGCCGTGGGCAAGCCGATGCGGGAGTTGGGCACCACGCTTGACGACGCCGCCGGCGAGGCCTACGACAAAGTCGCCCGTCTGCTCGGCTTGGGCTACCCCGGCGGTCCGGTGGTGGACAAGCTGGCTGCCCAGGGCGACCCGGAGGCGGTGAAGTTCCCGCGGGCACTGTCGCGCGCCGAGGACCTGCGCGGCGAGCACCGATACAACTTCTCCTTCTCGGGGTTGAAAACGGCGGTGGCCCGCCACGTTGAGGCCGCCGAGCGCGACGGGCGAGTGATCTCGCTGGAGGACGTCTGCGCGTCGTTCCAGGAGGCGGTGTGCGACGTGCTCACCGCGAAAGCCGTGATGGCCTGCGAGGACACCGGCGCGAACACGCTGCTGCTCGGCGGCGGCGTGGCCGCTAACCGCAGGCTGCGGGAACTGGCGCAGCAGCGCTGTGAGGTGGCTGGTATCGAGCTACGGGTGCCGCGGTTCAACCTGTGCACGGACAACGGGGTGATGATCGCGGCGCTGGCCGCGCAGCTCATTCACGAGGGTGCAGCCCCGTCCGGTTTGGGCGTGGGTACGGACACGTCGCTGGAGGTCGAGGTCCCGCTGGTGTCGTCGTAAAGCGCGAAGCTCTGGTTGCGGATACGCTTGGGGCCTGCACGTCTTGTTCGACGAAAGGATTTCCCGTGTCCGCTGAATCTACCGAGCAGTTCGACCAGAGCCAGGCCGACCGTGAGCGGTTCGGGTTTC
Organism: Corynebacterium sp. HMSC034A01; assembly: GCF_001838175.1. NCBI lineage: Bacteria > Bacillati > Actinomycetota > Actinomycetes > Mycobacteriales > Corynebacteriaceae > Corynebacterium > Corynebacterium sp. HMSC034A01. The sequence continues at coordinate 91,920 of NZ_KV835973.1, forward strand.
TGGTCAACCCGGATCTGACCTACCGCCGCATCGTGTTCGACGAGGACACTGTGCGCGCAACCCTCGGCGGCGTCACCGATGAGGTCGCAGACGTCGCCTTCGACCAGGACGGCAACCGCTTCCACGCGATCTTCCGCCCGGACGCGGCACAGCTGGGCCAGGAGCCGAACCCGGTGGCGTCGCTGGCGCGCAACACTGCGGAGACGGACAACCCGGAGTTCCTCACCGACCCGACCCGCGCGGTGTGCGGCCCCGTGATCTTTACCGCCAGCGACGGCGACAGCGTGAACGAGGACACCATCGCCGAAGTGCTGCAGGCCATCCGCGCGGTGGAGAATTACCGCGCCGACAACGCCGAAGAGTTCGAGCTTTGGCGAAACGCGGTGCTCAACCGCTAAATCACGCCACCGCACGGCCTGTGGTTGTTGGCTGGCACTCTCGGGGGTAGAGTGCCAAAGCAGGTTGTGTGAAGCACAGTTGTTCACCCGCGACGACGGCTGCGCCTCTTCAGACCTGAACTGTTGAATCATTCACCAATGAAAGGTTGCTGATCATGGCAAACGTCAACATCAAGCCGCTGGAGGACAAGGTCCTCGTCCAGATCGCTGAGGCTGAGACCACCACCGCGTCCGGCCTGGTTATTCCGGATTCCGCTGCGGAGAAGCCGCAGGAAGCCGTCGTCATCGCTGTCGGCCCGGGCCGTCTGGACGACAACGGCAACCGCGTTGCCGTTGACGTCAAGGAGGGTGACACCGTCATCTTCTCCAAGTACGGCGGCACCGAGCTGAAGTACGGCGGCGAGGAGTTCCTGCTGCTGTCCGCTCGTGACCTGCTGGCCGTCGTCGAGAAGTAAACGCCATGGCAAAACTCATCGCATTTGATCAGGAGGCCCGCGAGGGCATCCAGCGCGGCGTGGACACCCTCGCCGACGCGGTGAAGGTCACGCTCGGCCCGCGCGGCCGCAACGTCGTGCTGTCCAAGTCCTGGGGTGGGCCGACCGTCACCAACGACGGCGTGACTATCGCCCGCGACATCGACCTCGAGGACCCGTTTGAGAACCTCGGTGCCCAGCTGGTGAAGTCCGTCGCAGTGAAGACGAACGACATCGCCGGAGACGGCACCACCACCGCGACGCTTCTGGCCCAGGCGCTCGTCGCCGAGGGCCTGCGCAACGTCGCCGCTGGCGCGAACCCGATCGAGCTGAACAAGGGCATCAAGGCCGCTTCCGAGAAGGTCGTCGAGGAGCTCAAGGCCCGCGCGACCGAGGTGCAGTCTTCCGCCGAGATCGCGAACGTGGCTACCGTGTCCTCGCGCGACCCGGAGGTCGGCGAGATGGTCGCCGGCGCCATGGACAAGGTGGGCAAGGACGGTGTGCTCACCGTCGAGGAGTCCCAGTCCATCGACTCGTACGTGGACCTGACCGAGGGTATCTCCTTTGACAAGGGCTTCCTCTCGCCGTACTTCATGACGGATCCGGACGCCGGCCAGGCCGTGCTGGAAAATGCCCGCGTGCTGCTGGTGCGCGGCAAGATTTCCTCCCTGCCGGACTTCCTGCCGCTGCTTGAGCAGGCCGCCTCGGAGTCCGTGCCGCTGTTCGTGGTGGCAGAGGACATCGAGGGCGAGGCGCTGCAGGCGCTGGTGGTCAACTCCATCCGCAAGATCCTCAAGGTCGTCGCCGTGAAATCGCCGTACTTCGGCGAGCGCCGCAAGGCGTTTATGGACGACCTCGCGGTGGTCACCGCCGCGACCGTGATCGACCCGGAGGTCGGCGTCAACCTCAAGGACGCCACCCTGGAGCACCTCGGCTCCGCCCGCCGCGTGACGGTGACCAAGGACGACACCGTCATCGTCGACGGCGCCGGCACGGCCGAGGCCGTGGAGGACCGCCGCAACCAGATCCGCCGCGAGATCGAAACCACCGACTCGACCTGGGACAAGGAGAAGGCGGAAGAGCGCCTAGCCAAGTTGTCCGGCGGTGTGGCCGTGCTGCGCGTCGGCGCCGCCACCGAGACCGAGCAAAACGAGCGCAAGCTGCGCGTCGAGGACGCCATCAACGCCGCCCGCGCGGCGGCGGAAGAGGGCATCATCGCCGGCGGCGGCTCCGCGCTGGTGCAGATTGCCAAGCAGCTCGAGGCCTTCGCCGAGGGCTTCGAGGGCGAGCAGAAGACCGGCGTGCTGGCCGTGGCCCGCGCGCTGTCCAAGCCGGCGTTCTGGATCGCCGACAACGCGGGCCTCGACGGCGCCGTTGTAGTGTCCAAGGTCGCCGAAATGCCGAACGGCGAGGGCTTCAACGCCGCGACGCTCGAGTACGGCAACCTCATCGAGCAGGGCATCATCGACCCGGTGAAGGTCACCCACAACGCGGTGGTCAACGCCGCGTCTGTGGCCCGGATGGTGCTCACCACGGAAGCGTCTGTGGTGACCAAGCCCGCTGAGGAAGACGAGCACGAAGGCCACGTGCACTAGTCGCGCATCGGCCGAAGGTTCGTCGATAAGCAAAAACGCCCCGAAACCGGGGCGTTTTTCGTGTGCCGTGCTACTTGGCGGACGCGGCGGCGACCTTCATGCCGCCGGCGGTGCCGCGCAGGATGGCGGAGCGCTCGGATTCGCTCAGGCCGCCCCAGATGCCGTACGGCTCAGCGACGCGCAGCGCGTGCTCGCGGCACTGGGTAAGTACCGGGCACTCGAAGCAGATGGCCTTGGCGCGGTTTTCGCGCTGCGTGCGCGCCCGGCCGCGCTCCCCGTCGGGGTGGTAGAAGATTTCGGAGGCTTCCCCCCGGCACTTGCTGTGTAGCTGCCAATCCCAGAAGTCTGCGTTGGGTCCGGGAAGCTGGTGCGGCAAAGACATAATCGGGAGTGCTCCTTTGTGGAAGTACCTCAAACGTGTAACCGGCAACGAGTGTGGACTGCTCTGGTTAACGTTTGGTGTCGCCCCGGTTACGGACTGCTGTCGCGCAGTGGAACCGCGCGAAAATACCCCTGTCTTACTGCATCAACGCTGCTGGTTACGGGCAGGTGAATTCCTGGCAAAAGGTCGGTAGCGCAAAGGGAATGGCAAGTGCGCTTATTATGTACGGGTTACGCGAAACCGGAGCAGGCTGACAGACGTTGGGAGGAGATGCGCGTGGCTGCAGACGACGTAGATGCAGAACTCGCTGCCTTGGTCCCCGCTGCTGTGCAGGGAGACAGGCGGGCGCTGCAGCGCATCATCTCCATCATCCATCCGCGCGTGCTGCGCTACGCCAGGGCGCGCATCGGGGGAGGGCGGATGCCTACCCCCGAAGATGTGGCCCAGGAGATCTGCTTGGCGGTGGCGACGAGCATCGACCGCTACAACGACACGGGGCGGCCGTTCATGGCGTTCGTGTACGGCATTGCGTTTAACAAGGTCGCAGACGCGCACCGGGCCATGGCGCGCGACAAGCTCAGCCCGGTGGAGGAGGTTCCGGACACCGAAGTGGCGACAATCACCCCCGAGGATGCGGCGATGGTGAATGTGGGGAGTAACGCTGCGAGGGCGTTGCTCGATTCATTAAATGAGAAGGCCCGCGACATCGTTATCCTGCGAGTGTTTGTGGGCTTGTCCGCGGAGGAGACGGCTGAAGTCATGGGCAGCACACCAGGTGCAGTGCGTGTTGCCCAGCACCGTGCGCTGTCCAAACTGCGGAAGCAACTGGACGGAGGGCAAGCGGAGTTATGACACGTCAGGACGATCATTTTGAGGAGTTCGCGCACAGCGATGCGTTCATTGAGGCGCTCATGCTTGGCGACGATCCTTCGGACGGCACCGACCCCCTCGCCGCCGCCCTGTTGGAGTTGAAGGCCGATGTCGACCGCCCGATGCCGCCGGCGCCGCAGCTGGACGCGGACGGTGCCCAGCCGGCTGGGAATGTTGCTTCCTTGGACGACAAGCGCGCCGCGAAGGCGAAGCGCCACGTCAGCCCCTGGCTGTCCGGCTTGATCGGTGCCGCTGCGGCGACCGTGGTGTGCGTCGGCACCGGCGCCGCCCTGTTCGAGGACAGCGCTGCCGACGAGGACACCACTGTAGTTGAGCTGGCGACCACCCTCGACGAGCTTGAGGTGGCCAACGAAAGCGGCGATGCCGCTGCCGCCCGCGACCTGCTGGAGCAGGCGCGCGGCTTGGTGGCCACGATGAAGGAGCGCGAGCAGCGCGCAGCCAGGGAAGGGGCGGCCGCCACGGTGACCGAGACGGTCACGGAGGCGACAACGGTGTCGGCGGAGGAGGTCTCCACTGAGCGGCCGGAGCCGGAGCAGGCCCCGGCAGTGCCGGCACCGCCCGCGCAGCAGCCGACGCACACCCCGCAAGACCCGGCACAGCGCGGACCGGGCACCGGCACCGGCACCGGCTCCGGGCAGCCGACGCAGTCCACCCTGGGCACGCAGCCGACCCAGCTGGCACCGTCGAGCCCGCAGCCGAGCACGACCGCGGGCAGCGCGTCGCCGTCGCAGGGGCAGGGCACAACCGGTGAATCGTCGGCAGACGACTCTGCTGCGGAGCAGAGCCCGTCGCTGCGGGTCAACGACCCGGCGACGATGGTGAATCAGCCCGCCGAAAGCGGTCCGATCGCCCATCCGAGGATGGGTAGCAGCTCCTAGCGGCCCTCGAGGCCGTCCAGGTAGCCCATGGCGTAGTCCCAGGGCACGTACGCCTCAATGTTGGGGTTTGCGCTGGGCTCGTGCACCGGCGGCAGCTGGTTGTTCAGGGAAGCGATCATGTTTTGCTCCATGATCTCCCAGTCGTAGTAGTGGACCTGGTCGCAGTCCTCGCAGAGGAACGACACCCCGAGAATGCCGCGGGGCTTGAGCATGCGCCGCGCGTCGCGCACGTGCGAGAGATCCTGGATCACTGCGACGCGCTCTGCGGGCGACAGCGGCACGGCGTGCTCATCGTCCTCGATGAAGGATGCCGGGTCGTTGGGGTCGTCCGCGAACGGGTCCAGTGGCATCATGTCGTCGTAGTTCACCCGTCTCACCCTATACGGTGTGGCAAACCGGCTCGATCTCCTGCTCACTAAAGCGCTGAACTGGGTGGCACGGTCGGCATTTGCGCCGCGTTATATCATGGCGAAAAACATCTGCGCGGGAGAGGAGACTAAGCGATGGCGAACGAGCGTGTGTGGACTGGTGGGGACGACCCGGAAAAGGTGGCCCTGCGAGGGCTGACCTTCGACGATGTGCTGCTGCTGCCGGCGGAATCCCACATCGTTCCTTCTGAGGTGAGCACCGCCTCCCAGTTCACCAAGAGCATTCGGTTGGGCATGCCGATTGCTTCCGCCGCGATGGACACGGTCACCGAGTCCCGCATGGCGATCGCGATGGCGCGCCAGGGCGGCATCGGCGTGGTGCACCGCAACCTGAGCGCCCAGGACCAGGCGGAGCACGTCGACATCGTGAAGCGCTCCGAGTCCGGCATGGTGTCCAACCCGGTCACCGCTACCCCGGACATGACGCTTGAGGACGTGGACGCGCTCTGCGCCCGCTTCCGCATCTCCGGCCTGCCGGTGGTGGACGAGGGCGGCCGCCTGGTCGGCATCATCACCAACCGCGACATGCGCTTCGAGGCGGACTTCCAGCGCAAGGTCGCCGAGGTCATGACCCCGATGCCGCTCGTGGTGGCACCGGAGGGCGTCGATAAGCAAGAGGCTCTCGCGCTGCTGTCCTCGAACAAGGTGGAGAAGCTGCCGATCGTGGCTAAGGACGGCTCCCTTGCCGGCCTGATCACCGTGAAGGACTTTGTCAAGAGCGAGCAGTACCCGAACGCCTCCAAGGACGCGGACGGCCGCCTGCTCGTCGCCGCGGGTGTGGGCACGGGCGAGGACTCCTTCGACCGCGCGGGCCTGCTGGTGGAGGCTGGCGTGGACGCGCTCGTGGTGGACTCGGCGCACGCGCACAACAACCGTGTGCTCGAGATGGTCTCGCGCGTGAAGAAGGAATTCGGCGACCGCGTCGACGTCGTCGGCGGCAACCTGGCCACCCGCAGCGCGGCGAAGGCCATGATCGACGCTGGCGCCGACGCGATCAAGGTCGGCATCGGCCCGGGCTCCATCTGCACCACCCGCGTGGTGGCGGGCGTGGGTGCGCCGCAGATCACCTCGATCCTCGAGGCCTCGGTTCCGGCCAAGGCCGCGGGCGTGCCGATCATCGCCGACGGCGGCATGCAGTTCTCCGGCGACGTGGCCAAGGCGCTGGCCGCTGGTGCGTCGACAGTCATGCTTGGCTCCATGCTCGCCGGCACCGCAGAGGCCCCGGGCGAGATCGTGGTCGTGGGCGGCAAGCAGTACAAGCGCTACCGCGGCATGGGCTCCATGGGCGCGATGCAGGGTCGCGGCTTGACCGGCGAGAAGCGCTCCTTCTCCAAGGACCGCTACTTCCAGGCCGACGTGACCAGCGAGGACAAGCTGGTGCCGGAGGGCATCGAGGGCCGCGTGCCGTTCCGCGGCGAGCTGGACTCCATCACCCACCAGATCGTCGGCGGCCTGCGCGCCGCGATGGGCTACACGGGTGCGGCCTCCATTGAGGAGCTGCAGACGAAGCAGTTCGTCCAGATCACCGCCGCCGGCCTGCGCGAGTCGCACCCGCACGACATCACGCAGACCGTCGAAGCGCCGAACTACCGCCAGTAAGGGACACACATGCGCGACTACGTGGAAATCGGCCTCGGCCGCGAGGCCCGCAGGGCCTACGACCTGGGCGACCTTTCGATTGTGCCGAAGCGCCGCACCCGTTCTTCAAAGGACGTGGACACGAGCTGGCATATCGACGCCTACACGTTCGACATCCCGCTCGTCTCTCACCCCACCGACGCGCTGGCCAGCCCCGAGTTTGTCATCGAGATGGGCAAGCAGGGCGGCCTCGGCGTGATCGACGCTGAGGGGCTGTGGGGCCGGCACGCCGACTTCGATGCCGCGGTGAAGAAGGTCGTGGACTCGTGCGAGGACGCCTGGGGCATCGACTCGGAAGAGAAGTACCAGGAATACATCGACTCGGGCGAGCGCTCCGTGCGCACGCTGCAGGAGCTGCACGCAGCTGAACTCGACCGCGACCTGCTCACTGAACGCATCGCCCAGGTGCGCGACTCCGGCGTGACCGTGGCCGTGCGCGTGAGCCCGCAGAACGCGCGCGAGCTCGCACCGGTGGTCATCGCCGCGGGTGCGGAGATCCTGTTCATCCAGGGTTCTATTGTCTCCGCCGAGCACGTGCAGCAAGGCGGCGAGCCGCTGAACCTGAAGGAGTTCGTCGGCTCGCTCGACGTGCCGGTGATCGCGGGCGGCGTGTTCGATTACTCGACGGCGACGCACCTGATGCGCTCCGGCGTGGCCGGTGTGATTGTGGGCTCCGGGTCCTCCAGCACTGTGGTGAACGTCCCGGCGGCGACAGCGATCGCAGATGTGGCGGCAGCCCGCCGCGACTACCTGGACGAGACCGGTGGGCGCTACGTGCACGTGCTTGCGGATGTGCCCATGTGGGACGCTGACAGCATCGCCCTCGCTATCGCGTGCGGGGCGGACGCTGTCATGCTCGGCCGGAGTCTGGAACAGGCATCAGAGGCTGCGGCGAACGGGGTGTACTGGGAAGCGCAGGCCGCCCATCCCCGCTTCCCTCGCGGCGACGTGAGCAAGGATCCGATGGCCAGCACCTCCACCGCGTTAGAGACGGTGCTCTTCGGACCGTCGAGTGACCCGTATGGCGGGCTCAACATCGTCGGAGGTCTGAAGAGAATCATGGCCAAGTGTGGTTATACTGATGTGAAAGCTTTTCAGAAAGCCGATCTGGCAATCCGCAGTTAAGAAATTGGACGAGTACGCCTATGTCTAGCCGTGTAACCATTCTTCGCGACGCACCGGAGGGTGCCTCCCACGAAGTCGACGTCAACGACATCTTCTTCTCGGTCACCGACGCGAAGGGTGTGATGACGCATGTCAACGACGTGTTCATCAAGTACGCCCAGTACAACGCGGACGAGATGATCGGCAAGCCGCACAACCTCATCCGCAACGACGAGATGCCGGGCGGCGCCTTCAAGCTCATGTGGGACACCATTGAGGATGGTCGGCCCTTCGCGGCGTATGTGCGCAACCTTGCCAAGAGCGGCTCGGCGTACGACGTGCTCGCCACCGTGACCCCGCTGCCGAACGGCGGCTACCTGTCCGTGCGCACCCGCCCGATGACGGAGCACTTCGAGGCCGCGGGCCAGCTCTACCAAGAAGCGAACCTGGTCGAGCACGAGGCGAAAGCCAACGGCGTGGGCCGCCGCGAGCGCGCTGTCAAGGGCGCGGAGAAGATCGGCGAGCTGCTGCCGGACTACGACGCGTTCATCCGGGCCGCCCTGCCGGCCGAGGTGCAGGCGCTCGAGGACGCCGGATTCACGCTGCCGGAAGGCTCGGGCGAGATTTACGACGCGGCCCGCGCGCTGTACGGCGAGCTGGACCAGTTCATGTCCGTCCAGACCGCCATCCAGGACGCGGCCGATGAGCTGCGCAAGGCTTCCGCCACCCTGGTGGAGGAAAACGCCGTCACCAACAACGTGAAGGCGGAGATGGAAAACGTGGTCACCGAGGGCGCTTCGCGCACCCTGCTGCTCGCGCCGCTGCAGGTGTGGGCGACCATGCGCGGCATCATCGATGAAAACGCCGCCACCCTGGAAGAGGTGGCCGAGGAGCTCTACGCCAAGACCGCAAACGCGCGCATGGCGATTGCCCTGGCGCGTCTGCACACCGCGCAGACCGCGCAGTTCTCCACCGAGTCCGGGGTAGATGAATCCATGCGCCTGCTTGTGGACGCGCTCGAGGTCGACGTGCGCGAGATGGACGACGCGGTTTTCCTGCACTCGTCCTTCCGCCGCCGCGTGGAGCTGAAGGTCAACTCCATTTCCGAGCTGACCAAGATCCCGCTGGAAATGATCCGCCGCTGGTCCCAGAACACCAACGAGTCCACCATGGGCGCTGAAGTGATGCCGCTGGTGGAGCAGGTCAACAAGGCGATGGCCGCCGCTGACAACTCCATTGCCCAGCTGCAGCAGGCTTCCGAGAAGCTGGCGCAGGCGCCGTCCACCGACGAGGTCCGCGCCGCCCTGGAGCGCCTCAGCTCGGCTGTTCAGTAACGCTTTCTCCGCCCGCCGCGCGGGTGGTGCCCTTCCGGCGCCACCTGCGCGGCTTTCCTTCTTCCTCGACCACGCCGGCGCGGCTTGCCCTGCGCGCGGAGCGCCGCCCGCCGACGGTCTGATTCACCGACGCGAAGATCACCAACGCCACCGCGCCGAGCTTCAACGCGCTCGCGTCCTGGTGCAGCACCAGCCACCCGATCAGCACGGCGAAGGCCGGCTCAAATGAAATGAGGATGGAAAAGACGTGGGGCCGGAGACGTCGTAAGGCAATCAGCTCCAGCACCGCCGGGATGAGCGAGGCCATCACAGCGGTGCCCACCGCAATCAGCACAAGGCGCGGGGTGGAGACCACGGTGCCCACACCCTGCCAGCCAAACGGGAGGGTGATCAGGCCGCCGACCGTCAGGGCGACCGCGAGCCCGCCCTGGCCCGGGATGAGCGCGCCGGTGCGCTTGTTGGCCAGGATGTAGAGAGCCCAGAACGCGCCGGCGAGCAGGATCACGGCCACGCCGACCGGGTCGAGGGGCTCGCCGGTGTAGGAATCCAGCCCGAGCAGCAGCATGCCGGTGAGTGCGAGGAGGACGGACACGCCGTCGCGAAGCGAGCGCGACAGCACTGCCGCAAGCAGCAGCGGCCCCAAGAATTCGATGGTCACCGCGGCACCCAGCGGGACGGTGGCGATGCCGGCGTAGTAGAAGCCGTTCATACAGCCCAGCGAGAAGCCCAGTACGACCGCCGCGCCCCACTGCTCCGGAGTCCACCGCCACATCGCGGGCCGCGAGACCGCAAGCAGGATCGCACCCGCGATGACCAAACGCAGCGAGCTAGTCGCCCACGTGCCCGCATGCGGAAACAGCGAGGTAGCCAGCGCCGCGCCGAGCTGCAGGAACACACACGACGCGAGAATGCACGCGATGGCGATGCGGTCCGGCGCGGACTCGACGGGGGAGGGGGCACGCAAAGTCATGCTGGTCATTCTGGGGTTTTCCTCGACTCTGCACAAGCAGTTGGGTCTCGCGCGGGATCGACTACGATCTAGGCCTGTGAATACTCCGCAAGCCCGCCCAGTCCTTGTCCTCGATTTCGGCGCGCAGTACGCGCAGCTGATCGCCCGCCGTGTGCGCGAGGCGAACGTGTTCTCCGAGGTGGTTCCCTCCACCATCACCGCCGCTGAAGTCCGCGAGAAAAACCCGCAGGCGCTGATCCTCTCCGGCGGCCCGTCGTCGGTGTACGAAGAGGGCGCGCCGCAGCTCGACCAAGAGATCTTCGAGCTGGACCTGCCGATCTTCGGCATCTGCTACGGCTTCCAGATCATGACCCGCGCCCTCGGCGGCGAGGTGGCCGAGACCGGTGCGCGCGAGTACGGCCGCACGCAAATGCGTGTCGACGGCGGCGTGCTCCACGCAGGCCTCTCAGAGCACCCGGTGTGGATGTCCCACGGCGACTCCGTGACCCGCGCGCCGGAAGGCTTCGAGGTCACCGCGTCTACGCCGGGCGCGCCCGTCGCGGCGTTCGAGGACGTCTCCCGCAAACTCGCCGGTGTGCAGTACCACCCGGAGGTCATGCACTCCCCGCACGGACAGGAGGTGCTCACCCGCTTCCTCACCGAGATTGCAGGTCTGGAGCAGAACTGGACCGCGTCCAACATCGCCGAGCAGCTCATCGCGGACGTGCGCGAACAGGTCGGCGAGGGCCGCGCGATTTGCGGCTTGTCCGGCGGCGTGGACTCCGCCGTGGCGGCGGCGCTCGTGCAGCGCGCCATCGGCGACCGCCTCACCTGCGTGTTCGTGGACCACGGCCTGCTGCGCCAGGGTGAGCGCGAGCAGGTGGAGACCGACTTCGTAGCCGCCACCGGCGCGAAACTGGTCACCGTGGACGAGCGCAAGGCGTTTTTGGACAAGCTCGCCGGCGTGACCGAGCCGGAGGCGAAGCGCAAGGCCATCGGCGCCGAGTTCATCCGCTCCTTCGAGCGCGCCGTCGCCGGCGTGCTGGAGGGCCAGCAGGTGGACTACCTGGTCCAGGGCACCCTGTACCCGGACGTGGTGGAGTCCGGCGGCGGCACCGGCACCGCCAACATCAAGAGCCACCACAACGTCGGCGGCCTGCCGGATGATGTGGAGTTCGAGCTCGTCGAGCCGCTGCGCCTGCTGTTCAAGGACGAGGTCCGCGCCGTCGGCCGCGAGCTGGGCCTGCCCGAGGAAATCGTGAACCGCCAGCCGTTCCCGGGCCCGGGCCTGGGCATCCGCATCATCGGCGAGGTCACCGAGGAGCGCCTGGAGACCCTGCGCGCCGCCGACGCGATCGCCCGCGAAGAGCTGACCAAGGCCGGCCTGGACGAGCAGATCTGGCAGTGCCCGGTCGTGCTGCTCGCCGACGTGCGCTCCGTGGGCGTGCAAGGCGACGGCCGCACCTACGGCCACCCGATCGTGCTGCGCCCGGTCGCCTCCGAGGACGCGATGACCGCGGACTGGGTGCGCATCCCCTACGAGACCCTCGAGGTCATCTCCACCCGCATCACCAACGAGGTCGCCGACATCAACCGCGTGGTGCTGGACGTGACCTCCAAGCCGCCGGCCACCATCGAGTGGGAGTAAGTCACTCCGCGTAGTGCGCGGACACGGACCCGACGCGCTGTGTCACATTGATCGTGAGCAGCGCGCTGTCCTTGTCCGCGTTTTGTATTTCTTCGGGGCAAGCGGTCTCGCCGATAGTGACTTCGCAGTTGACGTCGACTGGGACGTTGTCGGGCAGGATGATGTCGGTGCGGCCAATGGGGTTTTCGAGGGTGATCGTTCTCGGCTCGCTCAGCGGCTCGAGATCGGTGAGGTCGAGGTATGTGTCGCCGACGAAGCCGTTGGGGCGCATGATGTCCGACAGTGCGGCTTCGTATTCCACGGTGATGTGCGCGCTGCCGAACCTGCTGTAGTTGCCAAGCCGCATTTCGCTGACGATCCCCAGCGCGAACATCGTCGCCGCTGTGAGCACGACCGTGACGGGGATCCAGAGCCACAGCGGGCGCATCGTGGCCGTCGCCGGACGCTCCGGCTCAGGCGGGTGCCATCGGTCGGAGCCGGGGGCCAATTCCGCGGGCGGCTCCGGCTGGCGCCGGTGGGCGAAGTACCACCCAGCCCCGAAGAGCACGAATGTCACCAGCACCGCGCGCAGGTCGCCGGTGGAGGCCAGCGGGAAGAAGAGGAACAGTCCCAGCAGCAGGAGCCAGCCGGTGTCGCGGTCTTTCTTTTCTGCCTTGGTCAGCTGCTCTTTCGGGGTGATGATTGCAGACCACGGGCTGCGGGTGAGCCCGAGGCGGGGCATGTTGATCCAGCAAAGCAGGTAGATGAAGACACCGCCGCCGAAGGCGAGCGACAGTACGACGAACAGGACGCGGATGAAGGTCGGGTCGATTTGGTAGCGCGCGCCGATGCCTTCGCAGACGCCGCCGATGACGGCTTTGCCGCCCTGGTCGTCCGGAATGCGGGGCGGGCGGGTCGACCACATTTGCTTCCACGTGGTGGGTTCCATGCCGTCAGTCTGACAGGAAACCACCGTTTACGCGAGGACTCGCCTAGAGCACGCCTGCCTGGGTGAGCAGCGAACGCGCCGTCTTGTCCGTCTCCTGCAGCATGAGCGGGTCGGTGCCGGGCATGGGGGAGATGGTGGTGTCCGCCCACTGCTTGCCGGTGGGGATGCCAACGATGTGCAGGCGCTCATCCAGCTCGCCGTCGGGGTGGACCGTGCGGCGGGTGTCATCGTCGGTCTCCGGGGAGGCGGTTTCCACACCACCCGGTGCGAACGGGCGCACGCGGCCGGTATCGCGCAGCGACACGGTCAGCGCGTCGGGGGAGGTGCGGATGTCGGGGCCGGGCAGGAAGGCGTCGGCAAGCGCGGCGGCGCGCACGGTGCGCGAGTGGCTCGCGGCTGTGTACTCGCCGTCGGCGACCTGAACCACGGGGGAGGGGCCGAGGAAGGTGACCAGGTCGGCGTCGAAAAGCGCGAGCAGCTCGCGGGTGCGGAACAGCGGCGGGCCGGAGCCGACCATCTGGCCGAACGCCATGTACTGCGACAGCGCCGCCTCGCGCGGGCCGCGGCCGTTCTGCGTGGCGATCGCGCTGGGCTTGCGGCCCGCGGAGATCGCCCAAAGGCCGGCCTTGAGCGGGGAGTCCCAGGCGGACACGGCCTCGGCAATGTCGGCCTCCATGGCCTCGGCGACGCGGCGGTTCAGCTCCTCCAGGTCCAGCTCCTCGGTTCCGGCGAGCGGGTCCACCCAGGCGGCCATGTCGAACGGCTCGCTGCTCATCCCGTCGAGCGCCTTGGCCAGCGCGTTGGCGACCGGCAGGATGTCGTCCGGGGAAGCAACCGCTGCGAGGTCGGCGGCGTCGATGGCCGTCAGGACCTCGTCGAGCGGCACGCTGAGCGCTTCTGGACGCACACGGGCAAGCACGCGGTAGTACTCGGCGTACGCGTCGCGGGCTAGCGCCGGCCACAGCTCAAGGCCAAACGACACAGGTGCTGTGGATGCGTCGATGGCCGCGCGCAGGCGCGACAGGTCAGCCTTCGGCGGCAGGGAGTGGTACTCGGACTTAGGCAGGTAGGGGTAGCCGCGGCCGGAGGTGACCACGAAGTGCGGCTCTTTGCCGGTGGCCTCGTAGCGCAGGCCGGAGCGGGCGGAGGCGTCCTCGACGAAGCGGCCGCCCCGGTCGATGGTGGTCAGCGCCATGAGGTCGAAAAAGCCCATGCCCATGCCGCGCACGAGCACGCACTCGCCGGCCGGCAGCTTTGCAACGTCCTGTTCCACCGGGTTGCCCGGCGGGATGTAGGTCAGGCCCGAGTCGGCGAACGCCTGCTGCGCCGGTGTGGGGGCGGGCAGCACCCAGCCGGAGGCGATGACGGTGGCGTCGGCGTACACCACGGAGCCGTCGGCAAGCGTGATGGCGTCCTGCGAGCCCTCGGACGATAGCGACACCGCGCGGGAGTGGTGCTCGACCACCTCGACTGCGTCCGGCAGCTGCGCGAGCGCGACCTTCCATGCCCAGCGCAGGTACTCGCCGTACAGCGCGCGGGAGGGGTTGGACTCGGGGCGGGTGGCGCGCAGCTCCTCGTTGTAGTGCTCGGGGAGGGAGGCACCGGAGGCGTCGATAAGCGGGTGGCTTTTCTCCCCGCGCAGCGCCTGGATCCACTCGTACATGGTGGGGCCTTCGAGCACGGGGGCGGAGACGGTCGCGCCGGGCTCGGTGAACAGGGTGACTGCGCCGGCGAGGGTGTTCATGCACAGCGTGCGGGTCTGATCCGTGTCCCAGATGCGGCCGGCGCCGAGTTGGGCGTCGTCGATGATGTGCAGGGTGAGCCCCTCGCTGCGGTCGCCCAGGTAGGCGGCGATGCGTTCGGTGATGGAGATGCCGCGGGGTCCTGCTCCGACGATTGCGATGGATGCTGCCACGGTGAAAAACCTCCACGATTTCAGTGAACTAATGATCGTATGTAGACTGCCTAGTCTATTGCGTAAGAACCGGATTGTCTAACAGTGGTAATGTGCACTGCGCAACCGAAGAAAGAGGGGCGATAACGTGCCTAAAACAAAGGTAGCCGCAACGCTTGCGCTCGGCGCGGCAGCCAGCCTGCTCGCCGGGTGCGCGGCGGCGGCAGGCGGCGACGACGGTGACGTGCTCACCTACCTGGAGTCCAACTGGTTTAACAGCCTCTACCCGCCGGCCGCCGGGTTCTACCCCAACGGCGGCGTGGTCAACCAACTGACGGACCGGCTGCTCTACCAGGACCCGGAGACGCTGGAGCTTGAGCCCTGGATTGCCACGGACCTGCCGGAGATCAACGACGACGCCACGGTGTTCACCTTCGACATCCGCACCGACGTGACCTACTCCGACGGCACGCCCATGACCGCGCAGAACATCGTGGACAACTTCGACCTGTTCGGCCTGGGCGACAAGGACCGGCTGCTCAACGTCTCGGAGCAAATCTCCAACTACGAGCGCGGAGAGGTTGTCGACGAGGACACGGTGCGCTTTTACTTCTCCGAGCCCTCGCCCGGTTTCGCGCAGGCGACGTCCACCTACAACGCGGGGCTGTTGGCCGATTCCTCGCTCAAACTGCGCAACGAGGACTTCGGCCCCGGCAACGCAGAAAACGTCATCGGCTCCGGCCCGTTCGTGGTGGACAGCGAGACCCTGGGCACCGACCTAGTGCTCAAGGCCCGCGAGGACTACGACTGGGCGCCGCCGTCGCTCGAGCACCAGGGGCGCGCGCGTATCGACGGCATCCACTACACCCTGGCCGCGGAAGAGGCCATGCGCTCCGGCGCGCTGCTGTCCGGCCAGGCCGACGCCGCGCGCACGATCTCCCCGCCGGTGGAGCGCCACCTGAAGGACCAGGGCGTGCAGGTGGTCGCCGCCACCGCCAACGGCATGAACAACCAGTTCGCGCTGCGTTTCAACCACCCGCTTTTGCAGGACATCCGCGTCCGCCAAGCGATCATCCACGGGATCAACCGCGAGGAGATCATCCGCATCCTGCTGTCGGATTCCTACCCGCTGGCTACCTCGTCCATGACCTCGAAGGCCCTGGGCTACGCGGAGCAGCCGGGCGCCTACACCTTCGACCCGGATCAATCGCGCACGCTTCTCGACGACGCCGGCTGGGTCTCCGGGCCGGACGGCATCCGTGAAAAGGACGGCCAACGCTTGAGCTTGTGGGTCAACCACGCCCTGCCGCAGCCGCGCTCGAAGGAGATCGTCACCATGATCCAGTCCGACCTGCGCGAGCTGGGCATCGAACTGAACATGGTCGCCGGCGACCGCGCAACGCAGAACGCGGCGCAAAAGGACATCAACCGCGTCCAGCTCATGCACACCATGGTGGGGCGTGCGGATTACGACGTGATCGAATCGCACCTGTCCGTGGACCGCCGAGATTCGCTGCTGAACAACGCCGGCGACGGCACGCCGATCGACGCGGAGCTGCAGGCGCTGCTGGACAAGGTGGTCTCCACCCCGGACGACGCCGGCCGCGCCGCCGCCTCCAAGGCGGTGCAGGACCATCTGACCGAAAACGCCTACACGCTGCCACTGTTTGAAGAGCCGCAGGTCTACGCGCTCGCGCCGCACGTGAAGGGCTTCGACACCGAGGCGGTGGCGCGCCCAAGCTTCTACTCGGTGTACTTCGACCGCGAGGAGGACAAGTAGATGGGCAAGTACGTTCTCAAGCGCATCGGCCAGGCGCTCATCGTGCTCCTTCTGGCCTACACCCTGGCGTTTTTCCTGCTGTCCGCGCTGCCTTCCGACGGCGTGGCCGCCCGCTACGCGGACCCGGCCTTGGGCCTGTCCCAGGCGGAGATCGAGCAGATCCGCGAGCAGATGGGCGTGGACAAGCCGCTGATCCAGCAGTACTTCGCCACCCTGGGCGGGTTGTTCACCGGCGATCTGGGCTACTCGGTGGCATCCGGCACGCCCGTGTTCGACCTGATCACGGACGCCGCGCCGCACACGTTCGCGCTCGCCGCAACATCCGTGGGCCTAGCCATCGTGGTGGCGCTGGCCACCGCGTACGTGGCCACCCTGCCCGGCGCCGGCGCGCTGCGCAGCGCCGTGCGCGCCCTGCCGTCGTTCATGGTCTCGCTGCCGGGCTTCTGGATCGCCATTCTTTTGCTGCAGTTCTTCTCCTTCCGCCTGGGCTGGGTCAACGTGGTTGACCCGACCCCGCTGGAGGGGCTGATCCTGCCCACGCTCACCCTCGCCGTGCCCATGGCCGCGCCGCTGATGCAGGTGCTGATCCGCTCCATCGACGAGGTCCGCGCCCAGCCGTTCGTGCAGGTCGTGCGCGCCCGCGGCGCGAGCGAGGCCCGCATCTTCTGGCGTGACGTGCTGCGCAACTCGCTGCTGCCCGCGATCACCATGGCTGGCCTGCTGTTCGGCGAGCTGGTCGGCGGCGCCGTAGTCACCGAGACCGTCTTCGGTCGCGCCGGGCTGGGCTCGCTGACCGTCAACGCCGTGTCCAGCCGCGACATGCCGGTGCTGCTGGGCGTGGTGCTCATCGCCGCCACCGCGTACGTGGTGATCAACCTGATCGTGGATCTGCTCTACCCGGTGCTGGACGTGCGTCTGCGCGACCAGGCCGTGGCGCAGACCGCCACCACCCCTGCGGCCCCTGATGAGCAGACCGCCGCACACACCCCGGCTACGACCGCAAAGGAGGCCGTCCGATGAGCACGACCAACCTGGTGCACAACCAGCGCGCGCCGCAGAAGGACCACCGGCCGCGCAAGGCCCGCAAGCACCGCCGCTGGAGCTCGCCGGCGACCATCCTGTCGCTGATCGTGCTGGCCATCGCCGCGCTGTGGGCGATCGTGCCGGGCATCTTCGCGCCGCACGACCCGTACAACGGTGTCGACGTGGCACTGCTTTCCCCCAACGGCGAGTACATCTTTGGCACCGACGCGGTGGGCCGCGACCTGTTCTCGCGCGTGGTGTATGGCGCGCGCCAGTCGCTGCTGGGTGCCCTGATCGCCGTGGCCGTCGGCCTGGTGCTGGGCACCCTGATCGGCCTGATCGCCGGCACGCAGCGCGGTTGGGTGGACACGGTGCTGATGCGCCTGGTGGATGTGCTGCTGGCCATCCCCGGCATCCTGCTGTCGCTGTCCATCATCATCGTCACCGGCTTCGGCTCGCTGCAGGCGGCGTTCGCCGTCGGCATGACGTCGGTGGCCACGTTCGCGCGCCTGGCGCGCTCGCAGGTGATCCAGATTGCGGGCGCGGACTTCGTCGAGGCCGCCTACGGCTCCGGCGCAACGCAGGCCCAGGTGCTGTTCCGCCACGTGCTGCCGAACTCGCTGACCCCGGTGCTGGCGCTGGCGGCGCTGCAGTTCGGCACCGCCATCTTGCAGCTGTCCATCCTGGGCTTTTTGGGCTACGGCGCGCCGCCGCCGACCCCGGAGTGGGGCCTGCTCATCGCGGAAGGCCGCGACTTCATGGCAACCGCCTGGTGGCTGATCCTGCTGCCCGGCCTGGCCATCGTGGCCACCGTGATGTCCGCCAACCACCTGTCTCAGGTGATCCAACAGGAAGGTGATGTGAAGTGACCACGCCTCTGCTTGAAGTCAGCGGCCTGACCGTCGCGTACGGCGACGCGGACCCGGTGGTGCGCGACATCTCGTTTTCCGTCGAGGCCGGGAACATGACCGCCATTGTGGGCGAGTCCGGCTCCGGCAAGACCACTTCCGCCATGGCGGCGCTGGACCTGCTGGGTCCTTCCGGCAACGTGCTTTCCGGCAGCATCCGGTTCAAGGGCGAAGAGCTCGCCGGGCTCAGCAACGCCGAGTGGCGCAAGTTGCGCGGCACGAAGATCGGGTTGGTGCCCCAGGATCCGAACAACTCGCTCAACCCGTTGAAGACCATCGGCGCCTCGGTGGAGGATGGCCTGGAGATTCATGGGGTGGGGGATGCGGCGGAGCGCCGTCGCAAAGCAATTGCTCTGCTGGAGCGCGTGGGCATCGACGACCCGGAGCGCCGCTACAACCAGTACCCGCACGAGCTGTCCGGCGGCATGAAGCAGCGCGTGCTCATCGCGGCCGCGGTGGCGCTCGAGCCCGAGGTGCTGATTGCGGACGAGCCGACGTCCGCGCTCGATGTCACAGTGCAGAAGACCATCCTGGACCTGTTGGACGAGATGCGCGCTGAGCTGGGCCTTGGCATCGTCTTCATCACCCACGACCTCGCTGTTGCGGGCGACCGGGCGGACGACGTGGTGATCATGGAGCGCGGCGAAGTGGTCGAGCACGGGCCGGTGGGCCAGGTGCTGACCAGCCCGCAACAGGACTACTCGAAGCGCCTGCTGGCCAACGTGCCCTCGCTTGCGGTCGCAGATGCCTATCGACGTCCTCCGGTTGCCCCAGAGACCCTCCTTTCCGTCAGCGGTCTGACCAAGCGCTACGGCGACTTCACGGCGGTCGAGGACATCTCCTTCGACGTGGCGCGCGGCTCCACCCACGCGCTGGTGGGCGGCTCCGGCTCCGGCAAGACCACCACCGGGCGCGCGATTTCTATGTTCAACCAGCCCACCTCGGGACGCATCACCCTAGACGGCACGGAGCTGACGGGGCTGACACCGAAGCAGCAGCGGGCCCTTCGCGGCCGGGTGCAGATGGTGTACCAGAACCCGTACTCCTCGCTGGACCCGAAGATGCGCGTCGGCGAGATCGTCGCCGAGCCGCTGCGCAACCTCGCCGGTGCATCCAAGCGTGAGGCGCTGAAACGTGCCGACGAGTTCCTGGCGCGCGTGGCGCTGGACCCGGCGACGTTCGCCTCCCGCACCCCGGCGCAGCTGTCCGGCGGGCAGCGCCAGCGCGTCGCCATCGCCCGTGCACTGATTGTGGAGCCGGAGCTGGTGGTGCTGGACGAGGCCGTCTCCGCACTCGATGTGACCGTGCAGGCCCAGATCCTGGAGCTTTTGGAGGACCTGCAGCGCGAGCTCGGCCTGACCTACGTGTTTATCTCCCACGACCTGGCGGTGGTGCGCCAGATTTCGGATACCGTGAGCGTGTTCAGCAGCGGCCGCCAGGTGGAATACGGGGCGACCAACGACGTGTTTGCACACCCGAAGCACGATGTCACCCGCGAGCTCATCAACGCCATCCCCGGCACCGTGTTCCGCGCCCGACAGTTAGGAGAGTTTGTTGTCTAACCACACCGACATCATTGACGCCCTCGCCGAAACCCCGGCCGAGCTGGCCGAGCTGCGACGCCGCCGTCCCGAGGCCGTGGACAACGCGCAGCGCAGCTTCGAGGCGCTGTTCGAGCCCACCGACGACGCGCTGATTCGGGCGCTGCCGGTGTCCACCCGCTACGCCGTCGCCGCGTTCATCGCCGGCGTCTCCGGCGCGAAGCGCGCCGCGGCGTTCTACACCGACCTGCTCGCGGACGAGGACGAGTCGCTGGTCGCCGTGGTCGAAAACGCCGTGCGTGCAGGCGTGTCCGCCGGCCCCTACGCCGGCGGCGACTTCGTGACCTTCGGCGAGGGGGCTTTGGCCGCCGCGTTCGACTTCGCCCACCTGCTCACCTTCCACCCCAAGGACGCATCCCCCGCGGCGATCGGGCACCTGCAGGAGGCGGGCTACAACGAAAACGCGATCGTCTCGCTCGGCCAGCTCATCGCCTTTGTGGCGTTCCAGCTGCGTGTCGTGCACGGCGTGCGTGTGCTGGCGGGTGGCGGCGAGGTGCCGGAGGGCGTCGATAGGCGAGCCGGCGTTGCGGATCCCGGCTGGGCGCCCGCGGAGGCCACCCTGCAGCCCGAGGTGGTCGCGCCTGAGAAGTTTGTGGCGCACCCGCTGGGCTGGAAGCCGTGGGTGGCGCCGCTGGAAAAGGACGAGCTGACCGACGAGCACATCGACGCGCTGATTAAGCCCGAGCGCGCCGACATGGAGTACTTCCGCCTGCTCGCGCGCGACCCGCAGGCGCTCAAGGCCCGCACACTGACGGACCTGGACATCTTCTACAACACCGAAGGCGGGCTGGGCCGCGCCGAGCGCGAACTCGCCGCCACCGTGGCCTCGCGCCTGAACGGCTGCGAGTACTGCGCCTCGGTGCACCAGGGCCGTTCCAAGGAGGAAGGCGGCGACGCGGAGGCCATTGACACGCTTCTTAGCGAAGGCGTCACCGCCGACCTTAAATCCGAGCTGTGGAACGCCATCCGCGACGCCGCAGTGGCGCTGACCCGCACCCCCTACGAGTTCGGTGCGCCACACGTGGACGCGCTGCGGGCCGCGGGCCTGGACGACCTGGCGGTGCTGGACGTGGTGAACTCATCCGCGTTCTTCAACTGGGCGAACCGGCTGATGCTCACGCTCGGTGAGCCGGACGTGCCGAAGCGCTACCGCTAGTTGGTTTTGCTGGTTAGCGCCAGACCAGGTCGTCGTTGCTGTTGGGGCCTGCCGGCGGCTCCGGCTGGCGCGCGTAGGTGAAGAACCAGACAAAGAAGAACGCGGCGAAGCTGATCAGGGTGCCGCGCACATCCCCCGCCTGGCCTGCCGCGGGCAGGAACACAATCAGGCCGATGAGCAGCCACCACCCGGGCTTGCGCTCCTCGATCTCGTGCGGGGTGAGCTCGCTTTTCGGCGTGATGATGGCCTTGGCCGGGGTGATGTTCATGCCCACGCGCGGCATGAACATCCAGCACAGCAGGTAGGCGAAGAGGCCGCCGCCGAATACGAGGCTGAGGATGACAAACGCGATGCGCACAGCCACCGGGTCGACCTTGTAGCGCTCGCCGAAACCGGCGCAGACACCGGCGATGACGGCGCGTCCGCCCTCGTCCTTCGGGATGCGGCGCGGACGCGTGTCCCACATGTGCTTGAGCGAGTTTGAAGATCCTTGAGCCATGCGCGCCATTATCCGTGCGTTTGCCGGACTTCGCAGCCGGGGTTTTGGCGCGGCGGGGCTGGGGCGGGGCTGTCTTGCCGTGGCGATTGCGCCGTGCCACCCACAGACCCCCAGTGACAGACCCCGAGTATGCGCCGATTTCGGCCTTAATAGGGCTTTGCTACTAGGGGTCTGTGCGAAGGGGTGCTCCCGGGGAGCTCGAAAGCTACTCAAAAGGGAATGTTTCTAGGTTGAGCTGCGAAAACTCGTCTACTAGAAAGCCTTTCGAGTAGATCCTTTCGAGCAGCTCTATGCGTACGCGAGGCGCCGCGACCCGTCCACATGCGGGTACAGCACCCACGCCGCCGCGGCCGCCAGCACGCCCGTAACCCACGCGCCCACCGCGGGCCAACCGGCCAGTGGCGCGAGCATGAGCAGCAGCCACCACAGCATCAGGGGGAGCACCATGCCTATCGACGGCACCCTGGCCACGTTCTTCTCCTCCGCAAACGCGCGGAGCTGTTTGCGGTAGGGGTGCAGCAGCGTGACGGCGACGGCGGCAACGACGCACAGGATCGCCACGGCCGCTTTTACCCCCAGCGGCGCCTGCGAGACCATCACGCCGACGGACCCGCCCACGCCGAAAGAGCCCAGTGCCCGCACGACGGTCGGGGTGGGGATCGGCGTGACGCGGTTGCGGACCTCTGCTGCGCTGATGGGGATCACGAAAGGCGACGTTACCAGGGCGATGGTGAGGCGATCGCCGCGCCCGTCGTGGGGTGCTTGCTTAGTAGGTCAGCGCCCAGCGGTTTGCCGTCCCGCTGCTCCGCCGAGAGATACTCTGCCTGGGTTCGTGAGGCGTGTGGCGGGGGATCTGAGGCGAGTTTCTCGTTAAGTTGACGCAGACATAAGCGAATAGGCTTTGAGATGATTTAAGGTTCAAACAGGGGGTGTCTGGATCTTCCTTGCAAAGTAAAGTCCTGTACCGCATCAGTGCGGTACAGGACTTTCACGAAGGAATGCGATGAAATCGGAACTTTACGCGCGCGCTTTGTCGTCATCCTTCGCTCGATAAAAGAAGAAAGCGGAGACAGGAAAGGCCGCAGCAGCGATACCCCAACCAGCAATGGCGGCTCCTGCTACAGGGATTGTTACTCCAAGAAGAGGTGCTGCCCCGCCGATCGCGAGTGCAACGAACCCACGCGACCGATTTTCACTCGATCTCATAATCCACTCCAATTCTGGCCTGCGCAGCACCCGCTGTACCGCCTGATCAGTTGGCCCACTCTTCGTGCCGCTTGGTTCCGGGGAGGTCACCCTGATAGGCGACTCACATGCGAAGTGTACACAGACACCGCAAGGAATGTGTTCTGTAGCACACTAAATTTAAGCATTGCCACCATCTGGGGTACTTCACGCCCTGCACCTGCTGCATAGGATCTTTGCCTCGGTGCGGCTTGATGTGGCAATCGTGGATGAGGTGGCCCCATGGGCCAGGTTCTCATGAAGATGAAGTAGAAAACATGTTCGACCAGGAGCGTTGCCTGCGTCGGCCCCGGGGTGCATACTGTCTGGCGTGAGTGGAACACCTATTCGAGCTGCGTCGGCAGCGGCGGCGAACCTGGCGGTTGTGGATGAACCGTCAGGTCAACCCTCGCGCGCCGACCAGATCGCCGAGCTGCGCGCCCGTATGGCCGCTATCGGCGGAGAGGTTCCGCAGCAGGTCGTCGAGGATGCGGAGACCCTGATGGTGGCGGGCGGGCTTTCGCTCGTGCTGCCGAACGGTGGCCTGCCGCGCCGGGCGGTCACGCACGTCAGCGACACCCCGGCGCTGATCGTGGAGCTCATCAGCCAGGTGGTTCAGACCGGCGGGCGCGCAGGCGTGGTGGGGTGGCCGGAGCTGTCCTACGCCGGCATCGGTACAGGCGACGACGCAGACGCGATGGAGCGGGTGGTGGCGGTGCCGGACGCGGGCCTCGACGACTTGAGCGTCGCGGGCGTGCTCGCTGAGGGGCTCGACCTGGTGGTGCTGCGCACCCGCAGCCCGTTCCAGCTCACCCCGGTTCGCGCACGCCCCCTGCTCGCCCGGATCCGTAAAGGCCAGGCAGCGCTGGTGTGCGTGAACGTGGAAGTGCCCTCGCCAGCGCTGACCATCACGGGCCAGCTCGCGCAATTCCACGGCATCGGCCGGGGGACGGGACGCATTACCGGCATCGATTTCGACGTCCGCGCGCAGGCCAAGGGCTACCGTCCCGCGAGTGCGCGGGTGACGTTGGGCACCGGAGGCGTCGAGAGGCGAAGGCTCCAGGCCGTCACATGAGGGCCGCGGCGCTGTGGTTCCCGGACTGGCCGGTGCAGGCCGCGCGGCTGGAATCGGGCGATGAGCTGGCGGAACCGATCGCGATCGCGGCGCAGCACCGGATAAAGGTGTGCTCGCACGCCGCGCGCCAGGTGGGCATCCGCCGCGGGATGCGGGTGCGCAACGCGCAGGCGGTCGCGCCCGAACTGACGGTGATAGAGGACAACCCGGACCGCGACGGGCGCATGTTCGCCTCGCTGGCCGCCAGCTTCGACGAGGTCGCAGCCAGCGTGGAGGTCCTGCGCCCCGGGCTCGTGGTGGTGGACGTGGACGCAGCGGGCCGCTTCCACGGGGCCGAGGGCAAAGCGCTCGAGATGCTTATCGACGCTGCCTCGCGCCGCGGCATCGACACCCAGGCAGGCGCCGCCGACGAGATCGCCACCGCGCTCATCGCTGCGCGCGCCTCCCAGGTGGTCCCGCCAGGTGGCTCGGCCGAATTCCTGGCCGCGCAGCCGCTGGGCGTGCTGGTGGCGGAAGAATCGCTCGCCGCGGACATGGACACCGTCAAAGCGCTCGGCCAGCTGGGCATTTCCACCCTCGGCGAGCTGGCGAAGCTGCCGCCGAATGCGGTGACCACCCGCTTCGGCACCAAAGGCATGCGCATCCACCGCATCGCCTCCGCCGCGCCGGACCGCCGCGTCGCCCCGGAGCTGCCCGTGGAAGACCTCGCCGTGGCCATCACGCCCGAGGATCCGATCGAGCGCGTCGACGCCGCCGCGTTCGCCGCCCGCGCCCTGGCCGCCAGCCTGCACGAACGGCTCAAAGACGCCGGCCGCAACTGCCTGCGCCTGAAAGTCGTCGCCGAGCTCCACGACGGCACCCGCGTCGAACGCGTCTGGCGCACCCGCGAACCACTCACCGAAGCTGCCACCGCGGATCGCGTGCGCTGGCAACTCGACGGCTGGCTGACCAACGGCGGCTCCGGCGCAATCACCAGCCTCATCCTCGAGCCGCTCGAGTTCGCCGCGCCCGAACCAGTCGGCGAGCTGTGGGCCGACGGCGCCTCCATCGACACCGCGCGCCGGGTGGTCGAGCGCGTCCAGTCCCAACTCGGCATCGACGCCGTGCTCCAACCGCGCCTTGTCGGCGGGCGCGGGGTGGCCGAGCGCGTGGCGATGGTGCCGTTCGGGGAGGAACCGGAGGACGTCGATAGGCAATCGTGGCCCGGGGCGATCCCACAACCCCTGCCCGCGCGCCTCGGCGGCGGCATCGACCACCCGGCCTCGCGCATCATGCTTGTCGACGCCTCCGGTGCCCCCGTCATCGTCACCGCCGAAGCCTTGCTGAGCAGCGAACCGTACGGGCTGGCCTGGGGTGAGAAGCGCTACCTGGTCACCGGATGGGCGGGCCCGTGGCCCGTGGACGCGGACTGGTGGACGCAAACCGACCTGCCCGCAGGCCGCGTCGCACGCATGCAGGTTGTGGGCCGTGAAGGCGGGGAAGAGGGCGCCGTGACCGGCTGGCTTCTGGTGTGGAGCCGGCGCAGCTGGCGCGTGGAGGCTGTGTATTAGGGGTTACTTCTGCACGATATCCACGACGATGCGCGTGGGGTGCTCCAGCACCTGCACCGAGTACGGCAGCTCGGAGCGCAGGCCCACCACGACCTGGCTGCGGCCCTCGTACGTGCCGGCGCTGATCACGTCGATGACGTTGCCGGTGTCACCCGCCATGGTGACGGGGACGTTGTTGTCCTTGCCCAGCTCAAAGGGGTACACGGTGCCGTCGACGTTGATGTTGAGGAAAGAGTTGCCCGCCACCTGCAGCGGCTGGCCCACCGTTTCCTGCATCGGGGTGGAGGTGTAGTCCACGAACCAGCCCGGGTCGCCGTCGCCCTCAAGATCCACCACCACGCGGTCGAAGCCCTCGTGCGCGCCGACGCGGACGCCGACCACGGCCAGGCGCGACGGCACCGACGGGCGCTGCGTCTTCGGCGACGGGTCCGCCGTGCCCAGCGGCTGCAGCTGCGTGGTGGGGGAGGCGACGCTGCCCGCCAGCGTTTTCCCGGCGTCATCGTCGACAACGCTGCAGGCGCCGCACGCGACGGAAACCGCCACGCACAGGCCCGCGAGCGCCGCGCGGGAAAGACCGGAGAATGTAAACACCCAGTCACCGTAGCCAGCGGCCGGGTGAGAACAAAAAGAAAAAGGGCGAAATCGCAGAAGGTTACCCAACCGTTATAACTTGGAGTGGTGTCCAAGAGGTGGTCTCGGAAGTGAATTCGCCCAGTTGGCTATGGTGGTGCCATGCAACAACTGCCCTGCTCTGATGTAGAGGTTGAACCGCTGCCGGGAACCGCCAAGCCCGGCTCGGTGTACGTGCTTTTCGAATGGCCGGAGGCCTGGCCCCGCGACGTCATGGGCGACGCCGCCCTCGGCGAGGAGCTCACCGCCAAGCTCGCCCCGATGCTCGAGGAGCACAATGCGACGCTGCTTCTGATCCGCCACCCAACGCGCGAGGGGCGCAACATCAGCGACCATCACCTGTACCTCGTCTTCGCCGATGAGGCCGTCACCGAGGTTAAGCACGTCGACGGCCCCGGCGAGCTGCTGGATCTGGACCTCTCCGGCCCGGGCCGCAACGGCGCCGAACGTCGCGAGCGTCCGCTGCTGCTCATCTGCACCCACGCCAAGCGCGACCGCTGCTGCGCGGTGAAGGGCCGCCCAATGGTCAACGAGCTGCACGCGCGCCACCCGTTCGGCCCCGGCAACGACGTCGTGTGGGAGACCTCCCACATCAAGGGCCACCGCTTCGCGCCGACAATGCTGCTCATGCCGTGGGCATACAGCTTCGGCCGCATGAACATCGAGGCCACAGACGCCATGCTTGCCGACGCATCCGCGGGCCTCTACTTCGTCCCAGGCAACCGTGGCCGCGGCACCCTCGGCCCGGCCGAGCAGGTTGCCGAGCTCGCCGTCGCCGCCGAAGTGCCCGGCGCACACTACGGCCAGTTCGAAGTCGCCGCGTCTGATGGGGGATCCGCCCTGGTCACCGACACCGCGTCCGGCCAGGTCTACGAGGTGCAGCTGGAGCAACGCCCGGTGTCTGGCGTGGTCGACTCGTGCGGGAAGCCGCCGAAGGAGAGCACGGCCTGGGTCGCAGCGTCGGTGACCCCGCGCGGTTAGCTTCCTGGTCTGTTTCTGCCTCGCGGAGTTAGCTGGCGGCTCACTCCGCACCACAACCTGCGGATCTGCTAGTTGACCAATTCAGCTTTCGCGGCGCTCCTAGCAGATCAGGTTGGTGCTGAAACTCGTGTTCAACATCACCTGGGCAAACGCAAAGTTGGACACGTGATCTGCTAGTTGCGGATCGGGGTGGTCGGCGACGAACTAGCAGATCTGGTTTTGCGGGCGCGCGGGCCGCTACATGTACTCGCCCAGGACCTCCGACACGGAGCCGATGACGCGGTCCGTGGCGGCGCGCACCTCTGCAGGGGAGTGGTGGAAGCTGTGGGAGACATCCGCTATGGCGTGCATGGGCAGGTCGTTCCAGGAGTCGCCGAATGTGTAGAGCTGGAGGGATTCGCGGGGGAGGCGGAGCTCGTCGAGAAGCTGCAGGATGCCTGAGCCTTTAGAACGGCCCGGGGCCATGAGATCGATGTAATCCTGGTTCTGCGCGACCTCGACTTCGCCGAGCGCGGACGCCCATTCGACGACCTCCGCGCGCAGGTCCGCGTTACCCGGCACCCAGATGGGCACGACGGCGAACCGGTGGGCGGGGATGTCCGCGGAAGTCATCTGCTGGAAATGCGCGGTGAAGGCGTGGGTGACACCGGTGTTGTTGGCGAACACCCCGTCGACGCTGCCCAGTGTGGTGCCGAAGATGGCCAGGCCGTCGCGGGAACCGAAGGCGTCCAGAGTCGCCTGCAGCACGGAGCCTGCAACCTCGTGGCCGAAGATGAGCTCGCGGTTCGCCCCGTCCGTGGCGGAGCCGCCGTTGGACAGCACCTGGTAGTCGAAGTGCAACCCACTGCCGCGCATCCCGTACGCCAGGGCGGTGCGGGAGCGGCCGGTGGCAGAAATGGCAAGATGCCCGGCTTCACGCCAGGCATCTATCGCGGCGATGTCCTCCTCGCGGAACCCGTGGGGAGGGTGGTGGAGAGTGCCATCGAAGTCGAACGCCGCAACCTTCATGGCACCCAAACTTACCGGCGCATGACCTTCTTGGACAGCCAGTTGCCCAGGAACTGCGCCAGCTGCACGATGACCACGATCACCAGCACCGCAGCCCAGGTGACCTGAGGCTCGAACGCGCGGTAGCCGTACACGATGGCGAAGTCGCCCACGCCGCCGCCGCCGATGTAGCCAGCCATGGCGGACATGTCGATCACCGCGATGAAGATGAAGGTGTAGCCCAGGATCAGCGGGCCGAGCGCCTCCGGGAGGATCACCGAGGTGATGATCTTCCACGGGCTCGCGCCCATGGAACGGGCCGCCTCGATCACGCCCGGGTCAATGGCCACCAGGTTCTGCTCCACAATGCGGGCGACGGTGAACGTGGCGGAAAAACACATCACAAACGTCGCCGCGGCGCGGCCGATGGTGGTGCCCACCACCTGCAAGGTCAGCGGGTAGAGCATCGCGATCATGATGATGAACGGGATGGGGCGGAAGAAGTTCACCGCCACGTTGATGATGGTGTACACCGCCTTGTTCTGCAGGATGCCGCCCGGTCGGGTGGTGTACAAAAACAGGCCCAGAAGCAGGCCGAAGAAGCCGCCGACGACCATGGTGATGGCCACCATCCACAGGGTGTCGCCGATGGCTTCGAGGAAGGTGGGGCCGAGGGTGTCCCAGTTCGGCTCGGCGAGGATGTACTCGGTTACGCCAGTGCTTGACGGGTTCATCGGGTGATCTCCTCAATCTCGGTGCTTTGCTGCAGGGTGGCCAAAAACTCGTTGATGGCGGCGTCGTCGCCGTTGAGGCGCACAGTCATCTTGCCGAAGGAGCGCTCCTGCAAGGTGGTGATGCCGGCGTGCACCGGCTCCACCGACACGCCGCGCTCGCGAGCGGCTTCCGCCGCGCCGAAGAACCCGGAATCCTCCGTCAGATCCACGGTGAACAGGCGGCCCGGCTTGGCCAGAAGCTCGCGTGCCTCCACCTCGTCGGGACGGTTGCGGAGGCTAGTGGCGGCGAAGCGCTGCGCCACAGATGTCTGCGGGTTGGCGAACACGTCGTAGACGCTGCCGTACTCCACCACCTGGCCGTCCTCCATGACGGCGACCTTGTCGGCGATGGCGCGGATGACGTCCATCTCGTGGGTGATCACCACGATGGTGATGCCGAGCTCCTCGTTGACCCGGCGCAGCACGCCGAGCACCTCGTGGGTGGTTTCGGGGTCCAGGGCGGACGTGGCTTCGTCGGCAAGCAACAGCGACGGGTTGGTCGCCAGCGCACGGGCGATGCCCACGCGCTGCTTCTGGCCGCCGGAGAGCTGCTCCGGGTAGTTCTCGCCGCGCTCGGACAGGCCGACGAAGTCGAGCAGCTCGGCGACGCGGCGCTTGCGCTCCTGTTTGTCCACACCGGCCAGCTTCAGCGGGTACTCGATGTTGCCGGCGGCGGTGCGGGAGGAAAAGAGGTTGAACTGCTGGAAGATCATGCCGACGTTGCGGCGGATCTCGCGCAGCTTGCGTTCGGGCATGCCGACGACGTCGGTGCCGTCGAGAAGCAGTTGCCCCGAGGTCGGCATGTCCAGGCCGTTGATGAGGCGGACAAGCGTGGACTTGCCGGCACCCGAATAGCCGATCACGCCGAGGATCTCGCCCGGCTCGACGGTCAGGGTGACGTCGTCGACGGCTGTGACCTCGCGGTCTTTGGTTTTGAAGACCTTGGATACGTTCCGGAACTCAATCCGGGTGCCGGTGTTTGTCATCTACTTGTACTCCTCCACAAGGCGGTCGAGGATCTCGTTGAGTTCCTCCTTGGGGCGCTGGACCTGCACGGCCGTGCCGTTGGAGTCCTCGTTGAGCGCCGCGGTGACTTCCTCGGACTGCCAGACGTCCACGATCTTTTCGTAGGTCTCGTTGTCCAGGTCGTCGCCGGAGACGGTGAAGACGTTGATGTACGGCTCCGCCAGCTCCGAGTTCGGGTCGTCCGCGGCCACCGAGGAGGCCGGGTCGATGCCCGCGCGCGCCAGCCAGTTGTTGTTGATGACCGCCGGGCGGCCCTCGTTGTAGGCGTTCGGCGTCTGGGAAGCGTCCACGGCGACGACCTTGACCTTGGAGGCGTCCTTGTCAATGTCCGCCGGGGTCGGGGTCAGCTTCGGTGCCCCGTCGCGCAGGGTGACCAGGCCAGCCTGGACCAGCACGTTGATCGCGCGGCCCTGGTTGGACGGGTCGTTCGGGATCGCGACCTCTTCGCCCTCGATGCCGTCGAGGGAGTCGTGGTCCTTCCAGTACAGGCCCAGGATGTTGATCTCGCCGGAGCCGATGATGCGCAGGTCCTCGCCAGCGGTGGCGTTGTACTGGGCCTGGTAGTTGATGGTCTGGAACTTCGAGATCTCAATCTGGCCCTCGACCTGCGCCGGGTTGACCTGCGGGTACTCGGTGAACCGCATGATGTCCAGGTCGATGCCGGCCTTCTGCGCCTCGTCGGCGAAGACACTCCAGGCCTTCTGGTCGGCGTCGGTGGTGCCGATCTTCACGGTGACCTTGTCGCCGTCGCCATTGCTTGTCGACGACTCCGTCTCCGACGAGCAGGCCACCAGCCCGGTGGCCGCGATGAGTGAGGCCGCGGCAGCGGCGATTACGCGCTCGGTACGCATTGCGTGCTCCTTTCGCTTAGTTGGGTGTTTGTGGAGACTTACTTGTTCTGGAGGCGGTCCAGGATCTCGTTGAGTTCAGCCTGCTCGCGGTAGACCGGCACGGAGGTGCCCTTGGAGTCCTTGGCCGCGGCCTCGGCGACCTCCGGGGTCTGCCACAGCTCGACCAGCTTGTTCAGGGTCTCGTCGTCGATGTTGTCGGCCTGGGCGGCGAAGACGTTGATGTACGGCTCAGCCTCCTTGGACTCCGGGTCGTCCTCGAAGATGGCCAGGCCCGGCTCGATGCCGGCACGGTCCAGCCAGGTGTTGTTGATGATGGCCGGCTTGCCCTCGTTGTACGCGGACGGGGTCTGGGATGCGTCGACCGGGGTGACGGTGACCTTGGAGGCAGCCTTGTCGATGTCGGCCGGGGTCGGGGCGAGCTCATCTGCGACGGTGTCGCTCAGGGTGAGCAGGCCCGCCTGGACCAGCACGTTGATCGCGCGGCCCTGGTTGGACGGGTCGTTCGGGATGGCGACGGACTCGCCCTCGATGCCGTCGATGGAGTCGTGGTCCTTCCAGAACAGCGCCAGCGGCACGATCTCGGTGGAGCCGACGACGCGCAAGTCGTTGTTGGAGGCCTTGTTGTACTCGGCGAGGTACTTGATGTGCTGGAACTTGTTCACGTCCAGCTCGCCCTGCGCGAGTGCCTCGTTGACCGGGGAGTAGTCGGAGAAGGAGACGATGTCCAGGGTGATGCCGTTGTCCTTGGCCAGGTCCTTGAACACGCGCCATGCTTCCTGGTCGGCCTCGGTGGTGCCGATTTTGACGGTGACGTTGTCGCCGTCCTTGGCGGCGGTGTCAGCGGTGTCGTCGGACTCGTTGGAGCAGGCGACCAAGCCCGTGGTGGCGAGGGCAGCCGCGGCAACGGTTGCAAGGGTGCGCTTGATACGCATTGGGGTCTCCTTGGGTAGGGAATCTATGACGGGTCAGAATCTAGCACCCTATGTACCGCTTAGTCTATTTTTGGGCGAATTCCTTTACCGAGCTGTCTGTCGGGGGCGTGGGTGGGACGGTTTTGTGGCCTTTTTGCGGATCCAGCTAGTAGGGCCCAGCTATCCGGGTCCTGGGGGCGAAAAATGAGGTGCAACTAGCTGGATCCAGGGCCCGAACGGCGGCGACGGTGGTGACGGTGGCGGCGATGGGCGCGGGCGGGGTACCGTGCGGACTAGCACACAGTTTCGATCAGTGGTAGCGTCCCCTCCATGAGGTTCAACGGGGGAGCGCCGCTGTCGTGGTCGCGGCTCGAACGCATCCTCTCCGGCCGCCCGGACCCAGAGCCGGTGCCGGTCGGGCACACCGGCACGCCCGCAGGCGCCGCGTACGGCAAGGCGGAACCGGCGCCCCCTCCGCAAAAACAATGCCTATCGACGACACCGTTCGCCGAGCTGCACACCGTCAGCTCGTACAGCTTCCTCGGTGGGGCGAGCGAGCCGGAGGACTTGGTGGTCCGGGCCGTTGAGCTGGGCCTGAGCGCGGTGGGTTTGCTGGACCGGGACGGGTTTTACGGCGCGGTGAAGTTCGCGGAGGCGGCCGCCGCGGCCGGGCTGGACACCGTCTTCGGGGCGGAGCTGACGCTCGGCGACACCGTCCTGCCCGTGATCGCCCGCGGCCCGGAGGGGTACAAACGCCTCTCCCACCTGATGGCCGATGCGCACATGGCCACCCGCGAGAAAGACAAAGTGGCCTACCCGCCGCTGGAGCTCATCGGCGACCAGCTGGGCGACACCTGCGTCGTCCTTGCTAGCTGGCGGTGGGCGGAGGAAATCGACCACCTGGTCGACGTCTTCGGCGCGGACAATGTGGTGCTGGAGTACGAGGTGTCCATGACGCCCGAGGACGCGGACCGGCACGCAGCACTAGACCGGGCGCGAAACGCGCACGCGGAAAAACACGCACGCGAACTCTCCGCCATCGTCACCGCGGCACCGGCCGCAGCCACGCGCGATCAGGCCCGGCTGGCCCAGGCGAAGCGGGCGCTGGCCAGGCGCGAGTCGCTGGCCCAGGCGCACGGGGACTTACACCCGATGGGGGCGAACTGGCTGCGCTCCGGCGACCAGCTCCAACGCATGTATCCGGGGTGCGAGGACAAGCTCGCCTACAGCGTCGAGCTGGCCAAACGCTGCGCTTTCACGCTCGACCTGGTTGCGCCGGAGCTGCCGCGCTATCCCACGCCGGACGGCCGCAGCGAGATGGACCACCTGCGGGGACTCACGCTGGCGAGTGCGCAGTTTCGCTATGCGTCGCGGGGGCCGGAGGTGCGTCGAAAAGCAATGGCCCAAATCCGCTACGAGCTGGAGGTGATTGAGGAGCTGAATTTTCCCGGCTATTTCCTCATCGTGTACAACCTGGTGGATTTCTGCGCGAGGCAGAACATCATGTGCCAGGGGCGCGGGAGTGCGGCGAACTCGGCGGTGTGTTTCGTGCTCGGCATCACCAATGTGGAGCCGATCGAGGCGGGGCTGCTGTTCGAGCGGTTCCTCTCCCCGGACCGCGACGGCCCGCCGGACATCGACTTGGACATCGAGTCGGGCCGGCGCGAGGAGGTGATCCAGTACGTCTACGACACCTACGGGCGCGACAACGCGGCGCAGGTGGCCAACGTGATCACGTACCGGACCAAGGGCGCGGTGCGCGACGCCGCGCGTGCTTTGGGGTTCGCGCAGGGCGCGGCTGATAGTTGGGCGAAGGGGATGGCGGAGGTGCCGGAGGGCGTCGAGAAGCTGGCGGTGCAATTCAAAGGCCAGCCGCGCCACCTGGGCATCCACTCCGGCGGCATGGTGATTTGCGACCGCCCGATTGCGGACGTGGTGCCCGTGGAGTGGGCGCGGATGGAAAACCGCTCGGTGGTGCAGTGGGACAAGGACGACTGCGCCTCGGCCGGCCTGGTCAAGTTCGACCTGCTGGGCCTGGGCATGCTGGAGGCGCTGCACCACATGGTGGATCTGGTGGAGGAAACGACCGGCCGCACGGTGCGCTTGTGGGAGCTTCCGCTTGACGACGCCCACGTGTACGACATGCTCTGCCGCGCCGATTCCGTCGGCGTGTTCCAGGTGGAATCGCGCGCGCAGATGGGCACCCTGCCCCGGCTGAAGCCGCGGCAGTTTTTCGACCTGGTGGTGGAGGTGGCGCTGATCCGCCCAGGCCCGATCCAGGGCGGGTCGGTGCACCCGTATCTGCGGCGGCGCGACGGGCTGGAGCCGGTGGAGTACGACCACCCGGTGCTCGAGCGCGCCCTGGGCAAGACGCTGGGCATCCCGTTGTTTCAGGAGCAGCTCATGCAGATCTGCGTGGATGCGGCAGGCTTTTCCGGCCGCGAGGCGGATGCGCTGCGGCGGGCCATGGGGTCGAAGCGTTCGCCGGCTCGCATGGCGGCGTTGAAGTCGCGGTTTTTTGAGGGGTGCTGGCGCACCAACGAGATTGGCTCCGAGGTCGCCGAGCGGCTGTGGCAGAAGATCGTCGCCTTCGCCGCCTACGGATTCCCGGAGTCGCACTCGCAGTCGTTCGCCTCGCTGGTGTACTTCTCCGCCTGGTTCAAGCGGCACTACCCGGCGGAGTTCTGCGTGGGGCTTTTGCGCGCGCAGCCGATGGGGTTCTACTCCCCTCAGTCGTTGATCCAGGACGCCCGCCGCCACGGGGTGGAGGTGCTGCCGGTGTGCGTGAACAACTCCGGTTGCGAGGCGCTGTGCGTGGACTCGTCGACGATCCGGGTGGGGTTGGGGTTAGTGCGGGGCTTGGGCGCGGACGCGGCTTTGCGGATTGAACAGGCCGCGCCTTTCGACGGGATCGCGGACCTGGCGCGCCGGGCCGACCTGTCCGTGGAGCACGTCGAGGCGCTGGCCCGGGCGGGGGCGCTGGACTGCTTCGGGGGCACGCGCAGGCAGGCGCTGTGGCAGGCGGGCGTGGCGGCCACGGAGCGCGAGGGCATGCTGCCCGGGTTGTCGTCGGTGGTGGCGCCGTCGCTGCCCGGCATGAACCCGTTCGAGCTGATGGCCGCCGACGTTGCGGCCACCGGTGTCACACCGGGGGTCATGCCGGTGGAGATGGTGCGCGCAGCGCTGTCCGCGCAGGGCGTGGTGCCGGCCGCGGAGCTTCTGCACGGCGTGGAAGACGGCACCCGCGTGCGCGTCGCCGGCGTGATCACGCACCGCCAGCACCCGGCCACCGCAGGTGGGGTGACCTTTCTCGGCATGGAGGACGAGACCGGGCTGATCAACGTGGTCATCTCCGTCGGTCTGTGGAACAAGCAGCGGGTGTTGGCCCGTACCGCCAAGGCGCTGGTCGTGCGCGGGATCGTGCAAAACGCCTCCGGGGCCGTGTCCGTGGTGGCGGACCGGCTCGAGCCGCTGGCGATGGGGGAGCTGCTCTCGCGCGGGTCCCGGGATTTCCGGTGATGGGGTACAAGTGGAGAAGAGGGGGGGGAAGATGAAAATTTCGACCAATCCGGTGACAAAAACCTCGGCGGAGATCATTCTGGGCTCGCTACCTGAAGCGAGACGACAAAGGTACATGGATCTCGCCGGGCAAAAAGGGCCTTTGGTTGCTGCTCAGATTTATCTCTGGAACTCCTATGTTGCTGCAGCGATTCTCCGAACCACAGGGTTTGCAGAGGTGCAGCTGAGAACAGTCATCGACGAAAGTTTTGCGGAGTGGAATATCCAACACGGCGGAACTCGGGAGTGGATTACCGACCCAGTTGATTTGCTCGCGACAGTGGTGGCACAGCCGAAAAGGCCGCTGAGGTCATTCGCCGATTTGAAAACTGCTGGGCCGAACCCTACCCATAATGATTATGTGGCTGGATTAAGTTTTGGATCGTGGACCCAGCTGTTGCCGACGTCTCACTACCAAAACGACAGAAATCCTCGGCACGTGCTGTGGGTCGAAGCGATCCGCCCACGGTTAACTCACGCGGACGAGACGAACTTTTCTTCTCGAGCAAATAATTTGCGGACCATCCGAAACCGAGCTTCGCATCACAGGCCGATTATTTCAGAGGAGAATGCAGTGAGACAGGCGCACCAAGACAGCGTGGAACTCTGCAAAATGATTAATCCGAAACTTGGTGAGTGGCTTCGGCGTGAACGCTGGATTTTAGAAGCGCTTAACCAGTCACCACTGAAATGAGGACAGCCCCCACAACTGAGGTGGGGGCCGTTGCCTATTCGCCGGAAAACCCGGCTCTGTGGGAGAAATCGTACAGTGCGAAACAGGAGGTCGCAACTGTTTGGCACGCGAGGCGGCCCGATGCTCTAGCGTGTCGTCGTTGCCGTAAAACTGCGCTGGGCGGATACCGAACAGTGCGTCGACGGCACCGAAGCAGCAGGAGAACTTGTCGTAGTCCGCACTGGTCGCGCGTTTTCCGGTGATGGGTGTGCACCCGGGTCGGGTGTGCCGGGGGTTGGCTCTGGATGCTTACTTCAGGATGCTTACCGCCCGAGGATGCTTACTTCTAAACGCTTACTTATCGAGATACCAAGGGCAGTTCGGGGCGCCGCACTCGATGGATAAGCATCCTGGAGTAAGCATCTACGTCGAGTAAGCATCCTGGAGTAAGCATCTACGCCGGAACGACCCCACCATCCCGGGCTGGTAGCGTGAGCGCCATGTCAGACGCACCGCTGCAGCCTTTGCCCACCTCGGTGGAGACGATGCACAAGGTCTCCCCGAAGCTGATGTGGCCGAAGCTGGTCAGCAACGCCATTTGGATGTTCTTCGTCTGCGGCGGGCTCTACCTCTGCTACCGCGAGTGGGGCTGGGGTTTTCTCATCCCGCTGGGGCTGTTCGCCGTCTTTTTCATCTGGCGGTTCTTCCTCATCCCGTTCCAGGTGCGCAACATGGGCTGGCTGGAAACGGACAATGAGCTGGTCTTGAGCAAGGGCAAGATGTTCCACACCATCACGGTGATCCCGTACGGGCGCATCCAGTTCGTGGATGTGGAGTCCGGCCCGATCTCCCGCTCCCTCGGTCTGAAGGAGCTGAAGGTGCACACGGCGTCGAGCTCGTCGGATTCAGATCTTCCGGGCCTGCTCGCCGAGGACGCCGACGCGCTGCGCGACCGTCTCGCCGTCAAAGCCCGCGAGCGGATGAGCGGCCTGTGAGCACTGAGCACACCACGCCCGGCATGGAGGGCTACCGACGCATCCACCGCCTCACCCCGCTGCTGCGCGTGTGGGCGTTCGTGCTGGCCCTAGCCACGATCGCGTTGTTCAACTTCACCATGCCCATCTACCACTGGGCGCAGCGCGAAAACGTCGGCGCGCGCGAGATCGCGTGGGCGGCGGCGGGTGCCGTCGCGGCACTCGCGGTGATTTTCGCGGTCTCCCAGATCTGGTGGCGCCGCAGCGGCTTCAAAATCGGCGAGGAGGAGGTGGAGGTGCGCCGCGGCGTGCTGACCAACCAGGTCCGCGCCGCGCGCTACGACCGCATCCAGGCCGTCGACGTCATCGAATCCTTCGCGCCGCGCATCTTCGGCCTCGCGTCGGTGCGCATCGAGGCCGCCGGCAACGCGCAATCCGCCATCGACATCACCTACCTGCCGCGCGATGAAGCGGAGGAGGTGCGCGCGCAACTGCTGCGCCGCATCGGGGGGCCGCAGAAGCAGTTGCCTATCGACGCCTCCGGCCCGAACCTCGTCCCCCCAATCCCGATCCGCAGGTCGCTCATCGGCACCGCGTTCCAGATGTCCACGCTGTTCACAATCGCGTGGGCGTTCGTGCCGATTTGGACGGACCTGACCGCCGCAGCGATCATCCCGGTACTGGTGGGTTTCTTGCCAAGGATTTGGCGCACCATCGACCAGTCCTGGCGGTTCACCTGCGTCAAGGAGGGGGAGATGTTCCACCTCACGTACGGGCTGGCCAACCGCCGTCGCCAGGCTGTGCCTCGCTCGCGCATCCACGCGGTGCA
Organism: Corynebacterium sp. HMSC034A01; assembly: GCF_001838175.1. Taxonomy (NCBI): domain Bacteria; kingdom Bacillati; phylum Actinomycetota; class Actinomycetes; order Mycobacteriales; family Corynebacteriaceae; genus Corynebacterium; species Corynebacterium sp. HMSC034A01. Next base: position 129,469 of record NZ_KV835973.1, read on the forward strand.
GCTGCGCCAACCGATGTTCTGGCGGCTGTTCGGCTGGTGGACCGTCTCCGTTGTGGTGGCGGGCTACGGCTCGGAGCGCAATAAGCAAACCGGCACCTCGAAACTTTTGCCGGTGGGCACGTGGGAGCAGGCGAAGGCGATGGTGGACGCCATCGGGCCGATGACAGGCAGCGACCTGACGGACCTCGCCGGCGCCGACTACCGTTCGCCGCGCAGCGCCCGGTGGGTCTCGCCGATCGACTGGAGGCGCCAGACCGTCACCATCCGCGACGGCGCCGTCGCCGCGACGGCCGGCAGGCTGGGCCGCTGGTACCAGATGGTGGAGACCCCGCACATCCAGGAGCTGGCGTTCGAGCAGGGGCCGCTGCAGCGCGCCCTCGGCCTGGCCAACGTGGATCTGGACATGGTGCCCGGCCCGTTCAGTGTTTCTCTGCGCGATGTGGGGGAGGCGCAGGCACGTGAAATCGTCGATAAGCTGCGGGCCCGCGAGCTCCCGCCGATGCAGGTCACGGACCCCTTGTCAGATGCCGCCGAGGAACCCGAGCTGGCGCCACGCCTCGTAGACGGCGACTGACGCGGAGTTGGTCAGGTTCATGCTTCGCCGCGCCGGCAGCATCGGGATGCGCACCTCGCGCGTGATCCGCGGGTGGGCCAGGTGCTCAACGGGGATGCCGTTGGCTTCGTTGCCGAACAGCAGCGCGTCGCCGTCGCGGTAGGACACCTCGTGGTAGTGGTGCTCGGTGTGCGCGGTGAACGCGAAGATGCGCGAATCGGGGATGGTGTCGAAGCAGGCGTCGATGTCCGGGTGGATGATCACGTCCGCCAGGTCGTGGTAGTCCAGGCCGGCGCGTTTGAGGTGCTTGTCGTCGAAGTTGAAGCCGAGCGGCTCGACGAAGTGCAGCTGCGCCCCGGTGTTGGCGGCGAGGCGGATGGCGGCGCCGGCGTTGCCGCCGATGGCCGGGTTGTCGTAGATCAGGTGGAGCACGCCTGACAGTCTAGGATTGGGGCCGTGACTGCGATCAAACTGGACGGAAAACTCTACCGCGAGGAGATTTTCGCGGATTTGAAGGAGCGCGTGGCTCGTCTCAAGGCTGAGCACGGCGTCACCCCGGGCCTGGCCACGGTGCTAGTGGGGGAGGACCCGGCGAGCCAGAACTACGTGCGCATGAAGCACAAGGACTGCGAGGAGCTGGGGATCGCGTCCATCATGAAGGAGCTGCCGGGCGACTGCACTCAGGAGGAGCTGGAGACGCTTATCGACGAGCTGAACCACGACCCGGCCGTCACCGGCTACATTGTCCAACTGCCGTTGCCGAAGCACCTGGACGAAAACCGCATCCTGGAGCTGATCGATCCGGCGAAGGATGCCGACGGGCTGCACCCGGTGAACCTGGGCAAGCTCGTGCTCAACGAGCCCGCGCCGCTGCCGTGCACCCCGAACGGCTCCATCAAACTGCTGGAGCGCTTCGGCGTGGATCTGAACGGTGCGATCGTGTGCGTGATCGGCCGCGGCGTGACGGTGGGCCGCCCGATTTCGCTGATGCTCACCGCCCGCGACGTCAACGCCACCACCGTGCTGTGCCACACCGGCACCAAGGACCTGGCCGCGGAGACGCGCCGCGCGGATGTGATCATCGCCGCCGCCGGCAAGCCGCACATGATCACCGCGGACATGATCAAGGAAGGCGCCGCGCTTCTCGACGTCGGCGTGTCCCGCGTCGACGGCAAAACCGTCGGCGACCTGCACCCGGACGTGTGGGAGAAGGCCGGCTGGGTCTCCCCGAACCCGGGCGGCGTGGGCCCGATGACGCGCACGTTCTTGGTGCGCAACATCGTGGAAAACGCCGAACGCCAGGCCGGCATCGGCCAGGACGCCAGCTAGGGCGTGAGCCGGTTTGGCAAGTAGCAAGATCCAGCTGCCTGGGACGGAGCTTCCGGACGGGCTGACGCTGGACAACCCCCACGACCGCGGCGCCGCCGCCTCCCCGCTGCCCGTTATGGTGCAGCGGGCGATGGCCGCGCTGTTCGTGGTGGGGTTCGTGCTCTCGGGCCTCTACGCGGCCACGGAGCACTGGCGCCGCGCCACGTTCACCCTTGGCGCGGCCATGCTGTGGCTCACCGTGATGCGTCTGACCTGCGATTCCAGGGTGATTGGCCTGGTGGCGGTGCGCTCGAAGCGTTTTGACGCGCTGTTTACCACCGCCCTTGGCGCGGCCATGCTGTGGCTGTCCTGGTCGGTGGACTCATTAGGGTCGTAGCTCACCGACGCAGGACCACCAAACTTTCACCAGGTGTTCACTTTGGCGTCGGCTAGACGTCTGCAGGCGGCAACCTTGCGTCCCTAATGTGCCACGGGTGAATTTTCGTAACAGTGCTCAGGTCTCCTTACAGGGAGTCCGGCGTGAGTTTGCGGACGGCACTGGGCTCCACGAGACGTCCCTGGACATCGCGAAAGGCGAGTTCGTCTCCATCCTCGGCCCCTCCGGCTGCGGCAAGTCCACGCTGCTGCGCTGCATCGCCGGGCTTGAAACTCCCGATGCGGGCGTGATCGAGTTCGCCGGCCGCGAGGTGTTCGGCCCGAACACCAATGTGCCGGTGAACAAGCGCAACCTGTCCATGGTGTTCCAGGACCTCGCGCTGTGGCCACACATGACCGTGGCAAAAAACGTCGAGTTCCCGTTGACCACTGGCAAGCAGAAGGTGTCCAAGACGGAGCGCGAGGAGCGTGTGGCCCGCGCGATGGACATGGTGGGCATCGGTGCGAAGGCCGAGCAGCGCCCGAACGAGCTCTCCGGCGGCCAGCAGCAGCGCGTCGCCATTGCGCGTGCGCTCGTCTCCGACCCGGAGCTTTTGCTTATGGACGAGCCCCTGTCCGCCCTCGACGCAGCCCTGCGCACCCAGATCCGCTCCGAGCTGACCCGCCTGGCATACGAGCTGAACCTCACCGTCATTTACGTTACGCACGACCAGTCGGAGGCGCTGGCCATGTCCGACCGCGTGGCGGTGATGAACGCCGGCAACGTCGCGCAGTTCGCGGACCCGGTGGAGCTGTACGACCACCCGGCGGACGACTTCGTCGCCGGCTTCGTCGGCGTGACCAACACCCACGAGACCTTGCCGTCGAACCGGCCGGAGGACCTCGAGGTCACCCCGCTGCATGGAAAGCGACCGGATGTGCTTCCGGCGAACTCCATCGTCGGCGAGGTGGTGGAAAGCCAGTACACCGGCGGGCGCTACGAAATCCGCAGTGTCGTGCCGGGTGCGCCGGAGCCGTGGCTGGCCTACACCAGGCACCGCCTGGGCCGCGGCGACGACGTGCTGCTCACGCTCACCCCGCGTTCCTAATCCCGTTTCCCCTTTTACAGGAGATTTCCCAACATGAAGAAGTTCATCGCCGCCCTTGCGGGCGCATCCGCCGCGTTCGGCCTGGTTGCCTGCGGCTCCGTCGAGTCCAACGACACCGCTGAGTCCACCGGCGCAAACGAGACCAACGAGACCGCCGCCGCCGACGAGTGGAAGGCCCCGGAGGGCCTGTCCGGCTCCATCGACTACTACTCCGCAAACCCGCAGGGCCTGACCGACGCGCTGGTCGAGGCCTTCCAGGAGAAGACTGGCGTGACCGTCAACGTGTTCGCCGGCACCACCGGCGAGGTCACTGCCAAGATCAAGGCAGAGGAGGCCAACCCGCAGGCCGACGTGGTCTACCTGGCATCCTGGAGCGCCGCGAGCAAGCAGGCTGAGACCGGTGCGCTGGAGTCCTACAAGCCGGAGAACATCGACAACGCCAACGCTGATTGGAACGCCGCGGACGACACCTTCCACGGCCGCGACGGCTCCGCGCTCGCCCTGGTGGCAAACACTGACGTGGTCTCCGACATCCCGACCGACTGGGAGGACCTGGCAGACCCGAAGTACGCCGACCAGGTGATCATGCCGGATCCGCGCGAGTCCGGCACCGCCGCCGACCTGCTCACCGCCATGATCGCCGAGTGGGGCGAGGACAAGACCTGGGAGCTGTTTGACAAGCTCTTCGACAACGGCATGATCGTCCAGGGCGCCAACGGCCCGGCGCTTGACCAGGTCACCTCCGGCTCCAAGGGCATCGTCTTCGGCGGCGTGGACTACTCCGCCTACTCCGCTCAGGGCAAGGGCGAGCCGCTCGAGGTTGTCATCCCGTCCTCCGGCACCACCGTCACCCCGCGCCCGGTGATGATCATGAAGTCCACCGACAACATGGACGCCGCGAAGGCCTTCGTGGACTTCATGTTCTCCGAGGAAGCGCAGCAGATCTCCGCTTCCAAGAACATGATCCCGTCCAACAAGAACGTGGAGCCGAAGAACGGCCCGAAGCTCGAGGACATCACGCAGATTTCCGACGACTGGGCCGCCATCTCCAAGGACTCCAAGAACGTCCGTGAGCAGTTCGCTGACCGTTACTTGAAGTAAAAGGCACCAATGACGGCGAAGACGAAAACCAACCCCGGGGTCTACCCGGTCCTTCTCATCCTGCTGGTCCTGGTGGCGGCGCCGCTGGTGTCCGTCCTGTTCACGGCGGTGACCGGCTACCGCGGCGAGGACTCTGCCCTGCAGAGCCTGCTGCGCCCGGAGATGCTGCGGGTGATCCGCAACACGGTCTGGCTTTCCGTCCTCGTCGTCTTCTTCGCCACACTGTTCGCGGCACCGCTGGCCTTCTTCCGCGCCTGGACGCCCATGCGGCGCGCCGGGTGGGTGGAAGTGCTGGTCATGGTGCCGTTTATGACCCCGCCGTTCGCCGCAGCGATGGCGTGGATGGACTTCACCCGCCTGCGCGGCGTGGCGGACATGCTGCTGGGGCCCACGCTTGGCGACGCCGTCCGGTCCGCCATCAACTCAGTGTGGGGCATGGGCTTCATCATGGCCGCCGAACTCTTCCCGTTCCTCTACCTGATCCTGCGCAACGCGTTCGCGTCGATCCCGGCCTCGCAGCTGGAGATGGCGCAGGTGGCGGGCGCGAGCCGGTGGCAGCAGTTCAGCCGCGTGGTCGTGCCGGCGGTGGTCGGGCCGTACTCGCTCGGCGCGCTGATCGTATTCATTAAGGCCGCCGGCGAGTTCGGCACCCCGGTCACCCTCGGCAACGCGATCGGCTACGAGGTGCTCGTCTCCTCGATCTACCAGGACGTGACCATCGACCCGTTGAACTTCTCCAAGGCGGCGGCGTCCTCCAGCGTGCTGTTCACGCTCGGTGTGATGGCGTGGGCGATCCAGCAGTGGGCGGGCAGGGGAGTGCTCGCCACGGGCGGCAGGGTTGCTCGCGCGGTCAACCTTCGGCCGTCGAAAAGCATGATGGCTCTCGCCTGGCTGTACACCGCGGTGGTGTTCACGCTGAGCGTGTTCATCCCGTACATCTCCATCATCCTGGCGGCGATGACCATCCTGCGCTCCAAGCCGCCGACACTGGACAACCTCACGTTCGACTACTTCCACATCGTGCTAACCATGCCGTCCGGGCAGGAGGCGCTGACCCGCTCCATCGTGCTCGGCGCCATCGGCGCGACCACCGCGGTGATCCTGGCGCTGGCCGTGACGGTGTTCACGATGCGCAGCCGCCGCTGGCCCGCGCGCGTTTCCGACTTCTTGGCCGTGGCGCCGGACACCGTGCCCGGCATCGTGCTGGCGATCGGTTTCATCCTGCTGTGGAACTCGCCGAAGCTGCCGTTTACCCCGTACGGATCGCAGTTGATCCTGGTCATGGCGTTTACGGTGCTGTTCGTGCCGATGGCGGTGCAGAACATCAAAACCTCCGCGGCCGCCATGTCGCCGACGCTGTCGGAGGCCTCCGCCGTCGCCGGCGCGACGTCCTGGCAGACGTTCACCCGCGTCCCCCTGCCGATGCTCGCGCCCGGCATTTTCGCTGGCTGGCTGCTCGCGTTCTTCGTGGGCATCCGCGAGCTGGTCATGTCCTCGCTGATCCGCCCGACGCGCATCAACCTGCTCGCGCCGTGGATCATGAACCAGTTTGAGCAGGGCCACCGCGCCGAAGCCATGGCGATGACGCTCATCGGCGTGGGCACCTCCACCGCCGTGCTCGTGCTGATCCGCTGGTGGCAGGGCAGAAGTAGCGCACACGTTCGGTAAATCCGCGCTGCGTGTCGGCGGGCTTCGTAGGGTTGAAGTTGTCGTTTCCCTAGGAGGTCCCGCATGACAGATTCCCACTCGAGTTATTTCACATTCACCACCGATTTACCCGGCACCAAGATTGAGGTGACCGTGATGGTGGACTCGCTGTTTCACGACTCCACGTCGCCCCGGCAGAATGCATTCGCCCGCGAGTTGGCAGCGACGCTGTCCGCAGCGGCGTCCGAATACACGCCGACGGAGCCGTGGCGCAACGAGTCTTTGGACGCCTACGTCGTGCTGGCCAACACCCACCAGCTGCTGGACCTCGCGCGCAACTCCGTGGATGCCGCCCCGTCCCAGGCGCGCCGCTACTTCGCGGAGGCCGCCGACAACCTCGAGGTCCTCAAGGAGTGGAACCCTCGCTTCACCAACGCCTACTACCAGGCTAGGAAGTGCGAGCAGGCGGCCGGCAACTTCCTCATGGATGACCTCGAGGAGTTTCACGAATGCTTAGAGACGTGGCTGCCAGCGCGGTTGTTAAGCGACAGCCCCACAGAGCGAGTCGTGGTTGTGGACGACCACCAGACGCAGGAAAGCTTCGCCGCCACGCTCACCCCGGACCACGAGGCGGTGAGCGTGAACATGCTGGACGCGGACGAGTTGGATAGCTATACCGCTGTGGGCCGCACCGTCTACCCGGTGCCGATGTACCCGGACGGGACCATCATGTCGCGACTTGCCACGTCCGTTTACGTCGACGGCATGCGTTTGACCTACATCGTCGACACGGAAGATGAGGCGTTCCCGCTGCTGAAGAAACTTGGCGAGGCCGCCGAGGAGTTTTGCGCAGTCACCTGCGGCTACACCCCGGTGGAGTACTACACCGAACTCGCCTGCGCGAAGCAACTGGACAATCTGGCCTACTCCCCGCGCTTTGCCGAGGACGGGGTATATCGCCGCAACCTGCTGGAGATGTACGCGTACTCGCTGTCCGTGCTGAACAAATTCGATGCCATGTTTGAAGTGCCCCGGGACCTGGCCCGCAGCGCAGCCGACCTCAACGAGGAGATGCGCAGCGACGCGGCGGTTGAGCTGACCCGCACGATTGGGCACTGGCTACCGCGCGACATTGCGGACGTCATTCCCCGCGGCTGGACCGACGCGAGCAACGACGAATTCGCGATGGAACTTGAGGACGGGCTGAACATGCTGCCGGGGCGCCGCTTCATCGTGGTGCTGGACCACCAGTCACCCGAAGAGTACGAGCAGACGCGCCTGCCGAACCGGGAGAAGCTGTACCCGATGGTGTACGGGGAAGTCGCGGACGTGGACATCTTCGACCTGCGCCACAACCAGATTTTCCTGGGCGACGTGTAGCCCACGGACTCCGCATTGCGGACAACTCCGGCACCACCAATAATTGGTTTGCACCAAGATTTTGTAGAAGTCGGCGTGTCGGCCGGTTTGGGCCCGCAAACTCCCAGGTCGGAACTTTGAGTGGACGAGTTTTTCAAAACTGCGGCCGGGCCCGCGGCTATCCTTTTCCCATGCCCAACCACGCAGCCGCCCCCATCCTCGTTGTCGCCGACATCCACTTGGGCCGCAAGCAGCACGGCGACAAGAAGACCGGCCCCGGCATCGACTGGGCTCTGGACACCTTGCAACGCGGCGCGGAGGCAGGCGCACGGCACCTGGTCATGCTGGGCGACGTCATCGACCGCAAGCGGTTCACCGAAGCGACATACGGCGAGGTCACCCGGTTTTTCGCCCGCGGGCTCGAGCTGTTCGACACCGTTGTGTTCATCGCGGGCAACCACGATGTGCACCACGATCTCACGGCAGTGATTCCGGAGGGCGTGATCGTCGCAAAGCAAGAGCCCCAGACCATCCGCACGGGCGGGTGGGCGCTGCATACCGCCGCGGTGGAGGTGGACCGGGACCCGCGTGAGCTCGTCGCAAGGTTCCCCACGCCAATCGAAAAAGTGCCGAACCTGGGGCTGTTGCACACCTCCGTGACCGGCGAGTTCTCCAACAACCCGTGCCTGCCGTGCACCCAAGAAGAGCTCGCCGCGTTGGGGTACGGTGCGTGGTTGCTCGGGCATGTGCACGAGCGCATCACGCTTGCCGACGCCCCGTTTGCCGGCTGGGTCGGCATGGGCCGGGCCTACCTCGCCGCCGCGGACGGCACCGCGGTGCAGGTCGCAGACCTCTAGATGTCGTAGGCGCCGCGCTCCGCGGCGACCTCGCGTGCGGACGGCGTTTCGTGCGTCAGTGAGATGAAGTTGCGCAGGATGCGGTCCATCTGGCGGGCCTCCACAAGGAACGCGTCGTGGCCGACCGGCGAGGACAGCTTCGCCATGGCGAGCAGGTTGCCCAGGTTGCGCGAGAGGTGTTCCTGCTGGTGGTAGGGGTACAAGATGTCGGTGTCCACGCCCACGATCATGGTCGGCACCGTGGACGAGGCCAGCGCTTTGTTCAGCCCGCCCCGGTCGCGTCCCACGTCGTGGCGGTTGAGCGCTTCGGTGAGGGTGACGTAGCTGGCGGCGTCGAAACGCTCGGTGAGCTTTCTGCCCTGATGCTCCAGATAGGACTGCACGGCGAAGCGCTCGCCGTCGGCACGGTAAGGCCCGAGCGGGTTCTCGTCCGCCTGGGCGGCGGTGCCGAAGCGTTCGTCGATTTCCAGCTCGCCGCGGTAGGTCAGGTGCGCGATGCGGCGCGCGGCCGCCAGGCCGGCGTCTGGGGCGCAATTGGTGCCGTGGTAGTCGCCGCCGTGCCAGTCCGGATCCTGCGTGATCGAGGTGATCTGGGCGGTCTGGATACCAATCTGCCAGGCGCTTGCCCGGGCGGACACCGCGAGCACCAGCGCATAGTCCACGGCCTCGGGGTAGAGCAGGGTCCACTCCAGGGTGCGCGCGCCGCCCATGGAGCCGCCGATGATCGCGTGGACCCGGCCGATGCCGAGGGCCTCCAGAAACGCGCGCTCGGCGTGGACCATGTCGCGCATGTTGATCGCCGGGAAGCGCGATCCCCACACGCCGCCGTCCGGGTGCTCGCTGGCCGGCCCAGTGGAGCCGTAGCAGGAGCCCAGAGCGTTGGTGCAGATCACGCACCACTCGTCGGTGTCCAGCGCCTTGCCGGGGCCGATGGCCTCGCACCACCAGTCGGCGGCGTCCGAGTCGCCGGTTAAGGCATGCTCCACCAGCAGGATGTTGTTCTTGCCGCCCAGGTCGCCGCGGGGGACGCCCCACCGTCGATAGGCAATGTGCGCATCCTGGATCACCGCGCCTGCCTCGGTGTGGACGTCGCCGATGGCGACGGTACCCAGCTCGCCTTCCGCAGCCAGCATTTACACCGCCGCGAAGCCGCGCTCGAGGTCCGCGATGATGTCCTCGACGTCCTCGATGCCCACGGACAGGCGCACCGTGGCCTGGGTGATGCCGGCGCGCGCGAGGCCCTCGGCGTCGGACTGCGAGTGCGTCGTGGACGCCGGGTGGACCACCAGCGAGCGCACGTCGCCGATGTTGGCCAGGTTGGAGTGCAGCTTCAGCGCGTCGATGAACTTCCAGGCCGCGGTCTTGTCGTCCTGATCACCCGCGATGTCGAACGACAGCACCGAACCGGTGTACTTCAGTCCCAGCTTCTCCTGCGTGGCCTTGTACGGCGAGCCCTCCAGGCCCGCGTAGTTCACCTTGGCCACCTTGTCGTGGGCGGCGAGGAACTCGGCGACCTTCTTAGCGTTCGCATTATGCTTTTCGACGCGCAACGCCAACGTATCGATCCCCTGCAGCGCCACCCAGGCATTGAACGGGGAAATGGCTGCACCCGTGTCACGCAGCAGGCCGGCGCGGGCGCGCAGCGCGAAGGCGGGCGCGCCGAGGTCCGCGTACTTCAGTCCGTGGTACGCCGGGTCCGGGGTGGTGAACAGCGGGAAGACTGATTCTCCGTCGCGCTCGACGGTCCAGTCGAACGAGCCGCCGTCCACGATCGCGCCGCCGATGGCCGCGCCGTTGCCGGTGTAGAACTTCGTGGTGGAAAGGACCACGATGTCCGCGCCGAGCTCCAGCGGGCGGACCAGGGCAGCGGTGGCCATGGTGTTGTCCACGATCAGCGGGACCTGGTTGTTGTGGGCCACCTCGGCGATCGCCGGGATGTCCAGCACGTCCGCGATCGGGTTGCCGAAGGTCTCGCCGTAGAACGCCTTCGTGTTCGACTGGACGGCGGCCTGCCAGCTTTCCGGATCGTCCGGGTTCTCCACGAAGGTGAAGTCGATGCCCAGCTTCGGCAGCGTGTGCTGGAACAACGTCTCCGTGCCGCCGTAGAGGCGCGGAGAGGTGACCACGTGGTCACCCGCCTGGGCGAGGGTGAGGATCGCGGCGGTCTCCGCGGCCATGCCGGAGGCGAACGCGGTGGCGGCCACGCCGCCCTCGAGCGAGGCGAGGCGGTCCTCCAGCGCGGACTGCGTCGGGTTGGTCAGGCGAGTGTAAATCGGGCCCGCGTCCGAGAGATTGAAGCGGCTCTCCGCGTGCTGCGCGTCGTCGAAGACGTAGCTGGTGGTCATGTAGATCGGCTGGTTGCGCGCGCCGTAATCCTGGTCCACCTGCTGGCCGGCGTGGATGGAGCGGGTGCCGAACGACCATTCGCTGGCGTTCGAGTTGTCGTACTTCTGCTTCGGGTTCGTCATGGCAAGCAATGTAGTCCGCTTTGTCTACCGTTGTGTACCAAGCGGTCTATATGGGGTGTGGGCTGTGGGTTTAGCTGAATATAAATCTGTGAGGGAACCGCAGCGGGCTTCCGTGCGTCTAAGACGCATGGGGATGGACCGAGAAGACACGCATGAACTGGGGCGTTGGGAAGAACGGAAAGGGGAGTTGAGGGCGGAGCTCGTCGATAAGCGAAGGCTCACGCACGACACCTTCCCGGACGGGGAGTTTGTGGAGCTGGAACCGGCCGTGTGGTTTCCCGCCGCAACGTGGGGCGAGCTGAAGTACCACGAACGGCAGTGGCTGCGCGTGGAGGCCGCCGCGATGGTGAGCAACGCCGCCGTGCTGGTGGGGCGCTCGGCGGCGCGGAAGCTGGGGATGTGGGTGATTTCACGCGGGGAGGAACCGGTGGAGGTGGCGCTACCGTCGCGGAGCGTGTCGCAGAGCCGGGCGCAACGTGGGCGCTACGCGTTCCGGTTTTCCAAGCTTCGGCGCGACGAGCAGCTGGTCTACGAGGGGCACTGTCTTTCTACGCCGATCCGCACGTTCATCGACATCGCCCGCTACCACGGGTTCATCGAAGGGCTCATCGCCGCCGACTACCTCCTGCGTCGCGGCATTGAACGGGACGCGATTGAAAAAGAGATCCGGAAAATGGGGCGGGCCAAGGGGATCGGTGTGGCCCGGAGGTGTCTGGAGCACGCGATCCCGAACTCCGATTCAGCGTACGAGTCCCTGGCCCGGGGCTTGTTGATCGAGTCCGGGATCGGGCCGGTGGTCGCCCAAGCCCAGATCGAGCGCTACTTCGCCGACCTTTTGGTCCAAGGATGGCTGATCATCGAAATCGACGGCGAGATCAAATACGAGCGCGACGACGCCGGCGAGGTGTGGAAGAAGGAATTCAGCCGCCAGAAACGGATCGGCAACAAGGGGTACGTGATCCTGAGGTTCGAGCCCAAGCTCCTGCGGGAACAACCCCACGTGTTCATCGCGGAAGTGCGGGCTGCGTTGGCCGGCACCGAGGTGCTGGCGGCGCGGATGGGCTAGATGCTTACTCCCAAACGCTTACTTCTCGACGAACCCCCGGCTGGTTCTTGCTCGATACTCGAGAAGTAAGCATCCTCGGGTAAGCATCCTCGGCGAGTCGGATGGACCAAGCCTGTCGGGTGTAAAAGAAGGTACGCTGCGGGGAGCACTCGAACCGGAAAGGACTGACGTTGAACCGCACCACGATCGCGAGCGTGATTGCACTCGTGCTTCTTATCGCACTCATTGCGGCTGGGCTTGTGTTGGGCAAGAGCTACTTCAATGCGAAGGAATTGCAATCGCTCCTTGAAGGTGCTGCAGACCAGGGAATCGGCTACGAAGTTCAGATCCACAATCCCTGGACCGGGGATTACTCTTTCCGCCCCGAGGCGGGATAGCCGCGCGGATGGGCTAGATGCTTACTCCAGGATGCTTACCTGTTGCTAGATGCTTACTCCCAAACGCTTACTTCTCGACGAACCTCCGGTTGGTTCCTGCGCGTTACTCGAGAAGTAAGCATCCTCGGGTAAGCATCTAGCCGGGGTAAGCATCCTCGGGTAAGCATCCTGGGGCAACAAAAACGGCCGGCACAGGGCGCGAAACCCTGGCCGGCCGTTTTTAGATGAGCGAGCTACTTCTCCAGTGCGTCGATGATCTTGTTGAAGGTTGCGGACGGGCGCATGACCGCGGAGGTCTTCTCCTCGTCCGGCCAGTAGTAGCCGCCGAGGTCGGCGGCGTTGCCCTGGGCGTCGAGAAGCTCGCGATCGATGGTCTCGGCGTTGTCGCGCAGATCCTTCGCGATCGGGCCGAAGACCTCGGCCAGCTCGGTGTCGTCGGTCTGGGCTGCCAGTGCCTCTGCCCAGTACAGGGAGAGCCAGAAGTGAGAGCCGCGGTCGTCGATCTCGCCCACCTTGCGGGACGGGGACTTGCCTTCGTCGAGAAGCTTCTCGGTGGCCTGGTCCAGTGCGGCCGCGAGGACGCCTGCCTTGTCGTTGCCGTTCGTGTTCTTCTCGTGGCGGAAGGACTCGGCCAGTGCGAGGTACTCGCCGAGCGAGTCCCAACGCAGGTGGTTTTCCGCCTCAACCTGCTGGACGTGCTTCGGGGCGGAGCCGCCGGCACCGGTCTCGAACAGGCCGCCGCCAGCCATCAGCGGGACCACGGAGAGCATCTTCGCGGAGGTGCCCAGCTCAAGGATCGGGAACAGGTCCGTGTTGTAGTCGCGCAGCACGTTGCCGGTCACGGAGATGGTGTCCTCGCCGCGGCGGATGCGCTCCACGGAGGTCTTGGTGGCCTCGACCGGGGAAGCGATGGAGATGTCCAGGCCCTCGGTGTCGTGATCCTGCAGGTACTTCTTCACCAGTTCGATGAGGTTGCGGTCGTGGGCGCGCTCCTCATCCAGCCAGAAGATGGTCTTCATGCCGGACAGGCGTGCGCGGTTGACGGCCAGCTTGACCCAGTCCTGGATCGGGGCGTCCTTGGTCTGGCATGCGCGCCAGATGTCGCCGGCCTCGACGTCGTGCTCGATCAGCACGTCGCCAGCGGAGTTAACAACCTGGACCTTGCCGTCGGCCGGGATCTTGAAGGTCTTGTCGTGGGAGCCGTACTCCTCGGCCTTCTTCGCCATCAGGCCGACGTTCGGGACGGTGCCCATGGTGGTCGGGTCGTAGGCGCCGTTTGCGCGGCAGTCGTCGATGACCGTCTGGTACACACCGGCGTAGGAGGAATCCGGGATGACGGCCAGGGTGTCCTGCTCCTGGTCGTCGGCGTTCCACATGTGGCCGGAGGTGCGGATCATCGCCGGCATGGAGGCGTCGATGATCACGTCCGACGGCACGTGCAGGTTGGTGATGCCCTTGGCGGAGTTCACCTGCGCCAGCGCCGGGCCGTCCTGCATGGCCTTGTCGAAGGCTGCGCGGATCTCCTCGCCGTTTTCCAGCTCGGACAGGCCCTCGTAGATTGCGCCGAGGCCGTTCTCGCCGTCCAGGCCTGCTGCGAGGAGCTGCTCGCCGTACTTGTCGTAGACGTCCTTGAAGAAGGCGCGCACGACGTGGCCGAAGATGATCGGGTCGGAGACCTTCATCATGGTGGCCTTCAGGTGCGCGGAGAAGAGCACGCCCTCGTCCTTGGCGCGCTTCACGGCGTCCAGCAGGAAGGCGTCGAGAGCCTTAGCGGACATGTAGGTGCCGTCGATGACCTCGCCCTTCTCAACCTTGAGGCCGTCCTTCAGCACCTCTTCGCCGCCGTCGGCCTTGACCAGCTTGATGGTCAAGGTGTCCTCGGATGGCATGATGACGGACTTCTCGTTGTGGCGGAAGTCGCCGGCGTCCATGGTGGCGACGTTGGTCTTGGAGTCGGAGGACCACTCGCCCATGGAGTGCGGGTGCTTCTTGGTGAAGTTCTTCACGGCCTCCGGGGCGCGGCGGTCGGAGTTGCCCTCGCGCAGCACTGGGTTCACAGCGGAGCCCTTGACTGCGTCGTACTTGTCCTGCGCGTCCTCGTAATCCGGGATGTCGAAGCCGGCGGCCTGCAGCTCGGCGATGGCCTTCTTCAGCTGCACCAGGGAAGCGGAGATGTTCGGCAGCTTGATGATGTTGGCTTCCGGCGTCTTGGCCAGCTCGCCGAGCTGCGCCAGCGCGTCGTCGACCTTCTTGTCGCCGAGGCGGTCCGGGAACTGCGCGAGGATGCGGCCGGCCAGCGAGATGTCGGCGGTGTCCACGTCGATGCCGGCGCGCGAGGCGAATGCCTCCACGATGGGCTTGAGGGAGTACGTCGCCAAAAGCGGCGCTTCGTCGGTGCGGGTCCAAATGATCTTCGCCATAATGCTCCTTAGCTATAAGGTGTCTGACTTCAGCCAACCAGACTACTAGGGTCATCACACATGAGTCTCACAATTGCGTCGGTCAACGTCAACGGCATCCGCGCCGCCACCAAAATTCGCAACGAAAACAACCCGGGCATGCTGGCCTGGCTGGATGAAACCCCGGCGGATGTGGTGCTTATGCAGGAGGTTCGCGCAACCGTCGACCAGGCGCGCGCGGCATTGGCACCCGCACTGGAAAAGGGGTGGCACCTCGCCGTCGCCCCCGCGGAGACCCCCGGTGCGAAGGGGCGCGCGGGTGTGGGCATCCTGTCTCGCACTCCGCTTGACGACGTCACCTTCGGCATCCCCAGTTTCGAAGATGCGGGACGTTTCATCGCTGCCACACTTTCCGACGGCACCCGCGTCGGCTCGTTGTACCTGCCGTCGGGTTCCGCCGACACCCCGAAGCAGGACGAGAAGTACCGCTTCCTCGACGAGTTCGAGCCGTTGCTTGAGCAGTGGGCGGGCGAGTACCCGGACATGGTCATCGGCGGCGATTGGAACATCTGCCACCGCCGCGAGGACCTGAAGAATTGGAAGACCAACCGGAAAAAGTCGGGCTTTTTGCCGCACGAGCGCGCGTTCATGGACGCGGTGTTCGGCTGCTTCCCGGACGAGGAGGCCCAGGACTTAGACGTCAAGGCAGATGCTGTGTGGGCGGGGGCTGTGGAGTACGTGTCCGAGGGGCGTCGAGAAGCAAATTGCTCCCCGAAGTGGTTCGACGTGGCGCGCAGGCTGCACCCGGACGACGCACCGTACACCTGGTGGACGTTCCGCGGACAGGCCTTCAACAACGACGCGGGGTGGCGCATCGACGTGCAGGCGGCCACCGCGAACATGCTCGAGCGCGCCGAGCGGACCTGGGTGGACAAGGCGCCGACGGTGGAGCAGCGGTGGTCCGACCACTCGCCACTTTTGGTTGAATACCGCTAAACGCTGAACACCGTTCAAGGACGGGCTACACTGACTCCTACTTGTGACGTGAACCACCAAGAACGGAGTGCAGCGTAATGACTGACATCCTTGACATCGCACGCCAAAAGGCCCTGGAAAACGGCGAGGGCCTGAACAAGGAGGAGCTCGTCCAGATCCTCAACATCGAAGACGAGCGCCTACCCGAACTGCTCGACCTGGCGCACCAGGTGCGCATCAAGCACTGCGGCGTGGACGTCTCGTTGGAGGGCATCATTTCGCTCAAGACGGGCGGCTGCCCCGAGGACTGCCACTTCTGCTCCCAGTCCGGCCTGTTCGAATCCCCGGTGCGCGCCGTGACCCTGGACATCAACGAGCTGGTCGAAGCCGCTAAGCAGTCCGAGAAGATGGGCGCGAGCGAGTTCTGCATCGTCGCCGCCGTGAAGGGGCCAACCCAGCAGCTGCTCGACCAGGTCGCCGAGGCCGTCACCGCCATCCAGGACGAGGTGGACATCTCCATTTCCGCCTCCCTTGGCATCCTCACCCGCGACCAGGCCCGCCAGCTGGCCAAGATGGGCGTGTCGCGCTACAACCACAACTTCGAAACCGCGGAGTCCTTCTTCCCCAACGTGGTCACCACCCACACCTGGCAGGAGCGCAAGGACACCCTGGAAAACGTGCTGGCAGAGGGCATGGAGACCTGCTGCGGCGGCATCATCGGCCTGGGCGAGACCATTGAGCAGCGCGCCGAGTTTGCCACACAGCTCGCGGAGATCCAGCCGCACGAGGTGCCGATGAACTTCCTCGACCCGCGCCCGGGCACCCCGTTCGCGGACCGTCCGCTGGTCCCGCAGGGCGAGGCGCTGCGCGCCGTCGCCGCGTTCCGCCTGGCCATGCCGTCCACCCAGTTGCGCTTCGCGGGCGGCACCGAGCTCGCGCTTGGCGACGACGGCACCGAAGCCGGCCTCATGGGCGGCGCCAACGCGATTATCGGCGGCAACTACCTGACCACCTTCGGCCGCCCGATGGAGAAGGACCGCGACGCCGTGGACCGCGTGATGGAGGGCGCGACCCCGGGCGTGAACCTGGGCATTACCCCGGTGGGCGAGAAGGTCAACTCCGGCCACGGCGTGCTCTACGACACCATCAAGTCGCTGTAAGTTCCGCTAGGTTTTTCGCGCATGAAGATCCCTGACAACACTGATCTCGCCGACGCCGTTTTGTCCGGCGAGATCGCCTGGCCGCTCGACCCGGCCCGCCCCTACGATGCACCGCGCATCTGCCCGCTGTGTGGCCGCCGCATGGTGGTGAAAATTTCGCCGATGGCGTGGGAGGCGGCCTGCTCCCGCCACGGCCTGCTGCGCTCCGAGTGGGTGGAGCGGTAAGGGACGGCGCCGGGCTGGGCCTGGTCGCGGGCCCGGCTTCGGCCGCAGCTCTGAGCCAGATGCTTACCCCAGGATGCTTACTCGGCCTAGATGCTTACCCCAGGATGCTTACTTCTCG